>JAZNEZ010000143.1:0-2931 GCA_045588875.1 Candidatus Scatosoma sp.
TCTATCGAGGACAACGCACGCCTCAAATACGAGCCTTTCCGCGGTGGCTATTTCGGCGGTTCGCTTACCTTTATTTACAGCGGCAGGACGTATCGCATTGAACGCAGATTCGGCAAAACACCGAGCGCGGACACCGTGAAATTGTACGACAAAAACAATATGCTTTGCTACGATTTTGGGGAGAATATAGAGCGGCTCGGGGAGCTGTTGTTTGGCGTAAATCGCGAAAGCTATCGCAAAAGCGCGTACATTCCCCAAGGCGAGGCGGCGAGCGAGGGCTTGCCCGAAGATACGCGCTCGCGGCTTACTGCGCTCCTTTCCGCCGATCGGAACGTGTCGAAAGGGAAAAAGGGCGCGATGGAACGGTTGGACGAGGCGGAACGGGCTTTACGCGCCAAACGCAAGCCTGCCAAGGGCAAAATCGACGAAATAGAGGAGCGTGTACGGGATTTAGAGGTGCAAAAAATCGATTGTGAACGCGCCGAGCTTTCTTTGCGCGAGGAAAGTGAAAACGCCGTGCAAACGCAGTCGGGGATAAATGGTTTGGAAGAGGAAAGAAAGGGGCTCGTGCGCGCGTTGGAAACGCGGTTGCAAAGCGGAGAGGACGCGGCGCGTCGGGCGGCGGAGGAAAGACTTGCTCTAGCGAACACCGCGCTTGAAAAACTGCAAACGGAGGGGGCAGGTACGAGCCGAAAGGAAAAGAGAAAACCCAAAAAGGGCGGATTTTTTGCGACGGTTTCTATCGTGGCGGCGCTCGTCGGAATCGCGCTTTCGTCCACGCTCCCTAATATCGGCACGCCCTTGCTTGCGGTAGGGGGAATCGGTATCGTTATCAGTTGTTTGATTATGATTTTTAGGGCTGGCGGAACGGACGCGAATAAAAGCTTCAAGGCGCGTTTGCAAGCGGCGCAACGGGAAGTGGACGCGGCGAAAGCGGCGTTGGAAAATTTACAAGCTACGCCGCCTGCGGAAACAGAAAGCTTACGGGCGAAAATTGCCGAGCTGGAAGAAAATAAAAACCGTTTGGTATACCGTTTGGCGGAGGAAAAAGCGCGCATAGAGGACTTGGAACGGCGCGCTTACGCGAGCGCGGATATCGAGGCGGAAAAGGCGCGCTTGACGGAAGAAAAGAATCGTTTGGAACGGCGGTTGGAGGCGGTGCGCGTGGCGAAAGAACTACTCGTGCGCGCGCGTGGTAATACGGCGGAAAAGTATCTTGAACCCGTCGAGCGTTCGTGCAGGGAATACGCGCGTTTGCTCGGCGAAGAGGAAAAGGGGCAGGCGATACGTTTCAACGCCGAGGGCAGAGCGTTGATAGAGGAAAACGGGGGATATCGCGCTATGGAATATTACAGCGTAGGCACGAAAGAGCTATTCGGGCTGTGTGCCCGTCTTGCCTTGGCAGAGGCGGTGTTTTCCAAGGTAGAACCGCCCGTGCTCGTGCTCGATGATCCGTTCGTCAATTTCGACGATAAAACCACCGCGCTTGCCAAGCGGCTCGTAAAGTGGCTTGCCAAGAAATATCAAGTGGTGTATTTTACCTGCAAAGAAGAACGTAAAATATGAAATTTTCGTGAAAGGGCGATAAATTTTCGTCAAATCCTTGACATTATTTTTTCGGAAAAATATAATATATTTATAACGTATTTGACAAGGCAAATTCCGCAGGGGCGGAAAGGAGTGAAAAAATGGTAACTACGGTGAAAACGTTGTTAAAAAGCGTACGGCAATATAAAAAACCGTCGCTAATTACACCGATATTTATGGCGATCGAGGCGTTTTGTGAATGTCTGATCCCCTTTTTTATGTCGCAAATGATCAGCGAGGCGGCGCTCACCTCGCAAGGAGCAATGGGGCATATCCTCAAATACGGTGCGATACTGCTCGTGCTTGCATCTTTATCGCTCACGACGGGCGTACTCGCAGGGCGATTTGCCGCGCAGGCAAGCTGCGGTTTTGCGACCAATCTTCGGCACGACCTTTTCTATCGCGTGCAAAAATTTTCGTTCGCGAACGTGGATAAATTTTCCTCATCCTCGCTCGTAACGCGTTTGACCACCGACGTTACCAACGTACAGCAATCTTATCAAATGTGTTTGCGTATTGCCATTCGCGTACCTCTGCAATTTTTATTCGCGATTATTATGAGTTTTACGATCAACGCGCGACTTGCGTGGGTGTTCGTGGTGATCGTGCCCGTGCTCGCGCTCTTCCTCGTTTCGATTATGCGCGTGGTAATGCCCTTTTTCCGCCGCATTTTCAAAAAATACGACGCGCTGAATAACTCGGTGCAGGAAAACGTGGGGGGCATACGCGTCGTCAAATCGTTCGTGCGTGAAAATCACGAAACGGAAAAATTCCAAAAGGCGGCGGGGGAAGTGCGCAACGACTTCACGAGAGCGGAAAAGATACTCGCCCTCAACAACCCCGTGATGACCTTTTTTATCAATTTCGCGACCGTGCTCATTTCCTATCTCGGCGTGAAAGCGATCGTATCTTCGGGTACGCTTTCGGGCGATTTCGTGCCCACCGAGCTTTCCGCGCTCATCACCTACGGCATACAGATCCTCTCTGCTTGTATGATGTTCTCAATGGTGTTCGTTATGATTACGATGTCGGTGGAATCGGCGCGGCGTATTGCGGAAGTTATCAACGAAAGCTCGGATATTCAAAGCCCTGCAAACGGCGTAACGGAAATGAAAGACGGTTCTATCCGTTTTGAAAACGTCAATTTCAAATATTCTTCAAAAGCGACGGCTTGCGCTCTTTCCGATATAAATCTTTCTATCCATTCGGGAGAAACGGTAGGGATTTTAGGGGGTACGGGCTCGTCGAAAACCACCCTCATACAGCTTATTCCGCGGTTATACGACGCAACGGACGGCGAGGTGTACGTGGGCGGCGTGAACGTGAAAGACTACGATTTAGACA
>JAZNEZ010000144.1:0-1728 GCA_045588875.1 Candidatus Scatosoma sp.
TGCTCCGTTTTCGTAAACGCTACCCGTTCCGTCTGCGTTCGTAGTCCAACCGGCAAAGCTATAACCCTCTCTAATGAAAAGATTTTCCGTCAGGGCTTGCGTTACGCCGTATTCCATTGCTTGATCTGCCATAGTGCCCGTGGCAGAGTCCGCGTTTTTATTAAATTGAACGGTATACGTAATAGGCGTCCATTTTGCATACAAATCTAAATCGCCCGTACTGCCTGCGTATACCACCGTGATTTTAGAGGCCAAACTAAAAGAAATGTCGGTGTACCAACCGTCGAAGATATATCCCTCGCGCGTTGCGTTTTGCAAATAAATGTTGGAACTGTTTACGTCGTAGAACTTGGGATTTTCAGTATGATTTTCGCCACCGTCTAAGTGATAGGTGATTTCAAAACCGTCGTATTCCCAATGCGCTACGTATTCTCTATCGCCAACGCTGTTGCTATAAATGATCACCGACGTGGTCGGCTGGGGAACGTCCGTTCCCGTCCAACCAACGAAAACATAACCGCGCCGCGTGGGATTGTTCAAAACGATATTGTCGCTTTCCACAGTATAGCTCGACGGGTTGTCGTTTTCTACCGTTCCAGCTCCAAGCGTATAACGAATCGTATATTCAACGGCTCGCCATTCGGCTTTCAAAGTTATATCCGAAGTCGTTTGCCAAACTCCGCTCTCCACTTCTTCATATCCAAGATACCAGCCTAAAAATTCGTGCCCTCTATACGTAGGCTCTTCAAGCGTATATTCACTACCGTAAACGACCGTCGTGGTATTGTTCCTTACGTTTCCACCGTTTGCATTGTAGGTGATAACGTATTCCTTTGCCTCCCAAGACGCAACGATAATTTCATTTTTTGTAATAGGCGTGCTAAAATCATAATTCCAAGCGGAAAAATCGTAGCCCTCTTTCGTCGTTTCGGGTTCTACTGCAAACGCACCCTCTTCAATCTGTTGACTTTCAACTTCGGTACCTCCTGCGGAGTCAAAGACAACGTTATATACAGGTTTTCTTCTGATCTTCAAAGTGTAGAGTTTCGTCGAGCCGTTCTCAGCCGTTACCAACACGTAAAACGTATTATCGCCAATCGCTAACATCACCGTTCTGCTGGCAATCGTTTGGTTTCCGTAAATATCGGTCGAAAGCGACCACGAACTACGGGAATTTAACGATATCAGAGGTTCAAGTGATAACGTGGAGGTGGAATTAGAAACTTTCAAGGAATATTCGTCGTTTCCCGTTTTCTTAAACGAATGAAATTCTGCCTGCGTTCCGGTTAAAGATTCCATCGTCGTCCATTTTGCGTAGACCGACATATTATCCGACAACGGAGCGTCGAGCAAGGAATTTGCCGTGAAAGGTTTTCTCCAAGAGCCTTGATCCCAATACCAACCGTCGAATATGTATCCTTCTTTCTCCGGATCATCCGGCATTTTGATTGTTTCTTCACCGCTTGTATTTATTGAATCATAAACCGCGCCGTCAACAACAAAGTCAACCTGAAATTCGACCTTGCCGCAACCTGTTAAACCGAATATACACATCAATATGGCAGTAATCGTGAAAATAAGAGTTAAAAACCTTTTTTTCATAGAACCCTCCAAAGATCAATAAACCTTTCCGTTTTTATTTTGACATAGATTATTCTAATCCATATAACAGTTTAACGCTTCCACGTAAAAAAGTCAACTATATTCATATCTTAACACAAAAAATTT
>JAZNEZ010000145.1:0-2975 GCA_045588875.1 Candidatus Scatosoma sp.
AGAAGCGTTGGTAGAAACGATCGGTTGTTCGGGCATGACGCATTCGGCGGGAATGGCTGCGGAAATTTTGCCTGGTAAAACGCCTTTGGAAGCGTTGAATACCGACTTGGTTTGCGACGCAATCAACACGGCTATGAGAGAGCTTTTCCTGCAAATCGTTTACGGTCGTTCGCAATCGGCGTTCTCCGACGACGGGCTTGCAATCGGCGCAGGGCTTGAAGATTTGGGTAAAGGTCACCGTTCGCAAGTCGGTACAATGTACTCCACGTTGCAAAAAGGTGTAAGATATTTGGAAATGGCGGAAGGCTATGTCACTCGTTTGGCTTTGGATGCAAACAATGAAGTAATCGGCTACGAATTTGTTTCGCTTGGTAAGATGACCGATTTCATCAAGAAAGGTATGGAACCCAACGAAGCATATCAAAAGGCAATGGGTCACTATGGTAGATTCAGTGCAGAACAGGGCGCGGTTAAGTTTATCGACCCTCGTAAGGAATAATAGAGGAGGAAAAGCAAATGTCATTATTTGAAGGTTATGAAAGAAGAGTTGATAAAATCAACGGCGTTCTGAAAGAATACGGCATTTCTTCGATTGAAGAATGTAAAGACATCTGCCTTGCCAAAGGCGTGGATTGCGATAAAATCGTACGCGCAGGACAACCTATTTGCTTTGAAAACGCAGTTTGGGCGTACACGGTAGGCTCGGCGATTGCGATTAAGAAAGGTTGCACGAAAGCTTCCGACGCGGCTGCTGCAATCGGTATCGGTTTGCAAGCGTTCTGTATCCCCGGCTCGGTTGCACAGAACAGACAAGTAGGGCTTGGCCATGGTAATCTTGGCGCAATGCTTCTTTCTGACGAAACGGAATGTTTCTGTTTCCTTGCAGGGCACGAATCGTTCGCGGCGGCTGAGGGCGCTATTTCCATCGCGCTGAACGCAAATAAGGTTAGAAAGAACCCCCTTCGCGTAGTGCTTAACGGTTTGGGCAAAGACGCGGCGTATATCATTTCGAGAATCAACGGCTTCACGTTCGTGGAAACGGAATTTGATCCTGCCTCCGAAACGGTGAAAGTCGTTTACGAAAAGGCGTTCTCGGACGGCGATAGAGCAAAGGTTAAATGCTACGGCGCGGATTCCGTACCCGAAGGCGTTGCGATTATGAAACTTGAAAACGTAGGCGTTTCGATCACGGGTAACTCCACGAACCCCACGCGTTTCCAACACCCTGTTGCAGGCACGTATAAAAAATGGTGCGTGGAAAACGGCGTGAAATATTTCTCCGTTGCAAGCGGTGGCGGTACGGGCAGAACGTTGCACCCCGACAATATGGCGGCAGGTCCTGCGTCGTACGGTATGACCGATACGATGGGCAGAATGCACTCCGACGCGCAGTTTGCTGGCTCGTCCTCCGTTCCCGCGCACGTGGAAATGATGGGCTTGATTGGTGCAGGTAACAACCCGATGGTCGGTATGACCGTTGCTTGCGCAGTTGCTATCGAAGAGGCAATGAAAGCGTAATCAATCACTAAAATAAAAAAGGGCTTGTGTGGATTTCACGCAAGTCCTTTTATCATTATTTAATACTGTTCCTATATTCCCCAGGGGTCATACCGACGTGCTTTTTGAATACGAACGTAAAGGTGGAAACGGAGTCGAAACAAAGCTTGTCCGCGATCTCTGCAAAGGTCAGATTTTTTCTGATTAGTTTCTTCGCCTCGTCGATTTTTAATTTTAAGTAGGTTTGATATATCGTTCTGCCCGTTTTTTTACGGAAAAACGTGCATAATTGCGTCGTGCCGTAGTGCAATTCGTCGCGCAGATTTTCAAGCAGAAATTTATCGTATATTTTGGAATTGAGAATACGCACGATCTCGTCTTGCAGTTCGGTGGAATCCTCGATTTTGGAAACGAAAAATTCCTGCGAGGGTTGACGGTTCTGCGCGTAACGCATCAAATAAATAAACAGCGTTTCCAAAGCGTTTTTAATCATCTGCTCGCCGCCGAGGTTGGGATTTTCTTTGAGTTGTAAAGCGTTCAAGTGCGGATCAAAGTCGGGCAGATTAAAGGTTTCCGCCGCCTCCGACATAACGTTTTGCAATAAATAGCGATAGCTTTCGGGTACGGCGTATTTTTTATCGCCAAAAAATTGCATAGCAGGGGAATTGCAGAGAAAGGACACGATAAAAAGGTTCGGCTCTTTTTCTCCGCTTTCCACTAAATGCGGCTGATTCGGCTTGATAAAAAGTATTTCGCCTTGCTTTAATTGCCGCTTTTCACCATCCACACCGATCCAAACGTCGCCCTTGTCCGCGTAATTGATTTCCCAAAAATCGTGCGTTTCTTCGGGGAAAACGTAATTACGCTCCAAAGCCTGATAATGTATAGTAACGATCTTCCGCACGTTAATGAGGTTGGAAATTTTGTGCATATAAAATTTTTTCTTTTGTGATTCCATAATTTTATTATAACAAATCAGCGATTTTTTGTAAACCGTTTCGTGGGATTTTTCAATAAAAATAAATTGCGAAAGAATCCCAAAAAACAATGAAATAATTTCTATTGCCATTTTTGGGAAAAAGCGGTATAATAAAAGCATAAACAAAAGACGCGAAAGCGCAGGGAGGACAATTATGACCGATTATATGAAAGAATACGGCGAAGTTGCGGCGCAATTTCAACTGCAAGGCGAGGTGAAAGAGATTTGCCCGTACGGCGAGGGACACATTAATTTAACACTTCTCGTAACGACGAGTGAAAAACGCTATATTATGCAAAAAATGAACACGCGCGTGTTTTCCGATCCCGATTCGCTGATGGCGAATATCTGCGGCGTTACCGAGCATTTGCAAGCGCGCGGTATTGAAACGCTGAACGTTGTGCCGACGAAAGAGGGCAAACCTTTCTTGAAAGCGGCGGATTGTTATCGCGTATACGATTTTATCGAAAACACGATTACGTATCAGACCGCGCCGAAT
>JAZNEZ010000146.1:0-6157 GCA_045588875.1 Candidatus Scatosoma sp.
TCTATTGGATTCTCACCCCGATCGGACGGATTTTCGACCTTTATAAAAATGGGCTTGCGAAGGTGTTTAAGCTGAAAAAGGACGCGTCGGTTACGAACGAGGAGCTTATGTCCCTTGTCGACGAGGCGGAAGAGGACGGAACGCTTAAAGAAGACGAATCCGAACTCGTGCGCTCGGCACTTGAATTCGACGATTTGAAAGTAGAGGACATATTAGTGCCTCGCGTGAACGTGTCCGCGGTGAGCGTGGATTTTACGATGGACGAGGTACGCGAGGTGTTCCGCAAAACGGCGTATTCGCGTTTGCCCGTGTATAAGGACACGATCGATAACGTGATCGGTTTGGTACACGAACGCGAGTTTTTCAACGGCTACTTAAACGGAGAAAAGGAAATCGAAAATTTGGTGCAGGATATCGTGTTTACCACCGAATATACGCGTATTTCCACCCTTTTGAAACAATTACAAAAAAGTAAAATTCATATGGCGGCGGTATCCGACGAATACGGCGGATTAGTTGGTATCGTAACGCTGGAAGATATTTTGGAAGAACTCGTCGGGGAGATCTGGGACGAGCACGACGAAGAAGAAGTGCTGTTCGGCAAGATCGACGACGACGAATATTGGGTAGACGGAAAATGCGGCTTGGCTGAATTTTTCGCGCTCTACGAAATGGAGGATGAGGACGATAATTACGAGGCGTACACCGTCGGCGGTTGGGCAACGGAAAAATACGGCGGTATTCCTCCCGTCGGCGAAGTGCTCCGCTGTAAGGACGTCGAGATCCGTATCGTGAAAGCGACCAAACAAAAGGTGCTCAAAGTCCGCTCCAAAAAGACGGACGAACCGATCGAGGAAGAAGAAAACGAAGATTGATCATTAAAAGCGAGGTATAAATAATGGCAACGATTTTGGTAACGGGCGGCTGCGGCTATATCGGCTCGCACACCGTGCTCGAACTCTTGAACAAAAATTACGACGTAGTCGTGGTGGACAATTTCAGCAATTCCAGCTTTGAAAGTATCCGTAGAGTGCAAAAGATTACGGGTAAAAGCGTAACCTTTTACGAGGCGGACATTCGCGATCAAGAGGCGCTGGAAAAGATTTTCTCTGCGCACACGTTTGACGCGGTCATTCATTTCGCGGCGTTCAAGGCGGTGGGCGAAAGCTGTAAACTGCCTTTGAAATACTACGAAAACAATATCAGCGGCACGGTAACGCTGTTGCAGGTGATGGATAAATATAACGTGAAGAAAATTATTTTCTCGTCGTCCGCAACCGTTTACGGCGATCCCGAAAAACTTCCGCTCGATGAAAATTGTCGCCTTTCCACGACGAACCCTTACGGCAGTACGAAACTGATGATGGAAAACATTATGCAGGACGTACATAAAGCGGATAACGCTTGGAATATTATCCTGCTCCGTTATTTCAATCCCGTCGGTGCGCACGAAAGCGGTTTGATCGGCGAAGATCCGAAAGGTATTCCCAACAACTTAATGCCGTTCGTGGCGCAGGTGGCGAGCGGTAAGTTGCAATGCATTAACGTGTTCGGCAACGACTACGACACCCCCGACGGTACGGGCGTGCGCGATTATATCCACGTAGTCGATTTGGCGCTTGGGCATATTGCGGCGATCGAACAGTGCAACGAATCGGGCGTGCATATTTATAATCTTGGCACGGGGCACGGATATAGCGTGCTCGATATGATCCACGCGTTTGAAAAGGCGTGCGGAAAAACGTTGCCGTATAAGATCTGCGAGCGTCGCTCGGGGGATATCGCGGCTTGCTACGCCTGCCCCGATAAGGCGAAGAAGGAATTAAAATGGGAGGCGAAATTCGGTATTGAAGAAATGTGCGCCTCGCAATGGAAGTGGCAGAGCGGCAACCCGAGGGGCTACGAGGCGTAACCGCCTTTGATCGGTATGATCGTACCTGACGAAATTATCCGTTCCGATCGCAAAACGTTGAGCGTTCGTATTGATTGTCTTGGCAAAGTAACGGTACGCGCGCCGAAACAATGCGACGAGGGGCGGATTTTTGCGTTTTTGAAAGAAAAAGAGGGTTGGATATTGCGTCATAAACGCAAAGCGGAAACCGTAGCAATTGACCTGCCCAAAGAAAATCTGAACGGGTATTCCTTTTTATTGCTCGGCGAGAAGTGCACGATCACGCTCACGAGCGATAAATTCGTGCGGTTTGATCCGCAAGCGCACCGCATATTCCTGCCCGAAAAAAACGCCGAGCAAAGAATAGTGAAATGGCTGAAAGAAAACGCCTTGCGTATCTTCACCGCCGTTACTGAAAAACGGGCACGGGATATGGAAACGGACTTTGTATCGGTGCGCGTTTCGTCGGCACGGAGCACTTGGGGTACTTGTACGCACGATAACCGTATCAGCTACACCTTTCGCCTCATCTACGCGCCGAAAGAGGTGATCGATTACGTCGTGGTGCACGAGTTGGCGCATACCAAGCATAAAAATCACTCGCCGGCGTTTTGGCGCGAGGTGGAAAAATATCTGCCCGATTATAAAGGAAAACGCAAGTGGCTTAAAGAGCGTAATATTTTAATGCGTATATTTTAACGAGGAGAACGAAAGCAAATGAAAAGAAAAGCACGCGTAGGTATAATTTGCATACTTTTAGCGTCGTTATTTTCGCTTTTTGCGTGCGTTCCCACGTCGAGCTCCTCGCCTAAGGAAAGCTCGCTGGAAGAAAAAACGGTATTGCGCGAGGAAACCGATTTCAACGGGCATAAACGGGTATACTATGTGGACGGGAGCTTTGAAGACGTAGGGCGCGTTTTGCCACTTGACTTTTCGCCCGTAACACCGCAGGAAAAGTACGGCTATCAATACTTTCTCACGCACGAGGAAAAAGGGGAAAGTCTTTGTAAATTATATGAATCCACCGTTTCGTCATTGCTCGATTTTCACTCTTCGCAAACGGATATCGCGGCGAATAACGGCGTGTACACGATCTGCACGGTGAATTACGCGCAGTACGGCTTGACGAGAGAAGAGGCAACGGCGGTGTGGAAAATCGTCTACACCGAATATCCCGAATTTTTCTGGCTGAAAAATCAGGTGCGTTACGATTCCACGAACATATATCCCTTGACGGTGGCAGAATACGCCACGGCGGCAAGTCGCGCGCAAACGCAAACGGCGGTGGAAAACGCGGCGATCGAATGCGATAGCCACGTGCCCTTTAACGCCACGGACACCGAGCGCGCGTTGATCGTTTACGAATATTTGCTCACGACGTTGACGTACGCTTACGAAGAGGACGGAAAAACGCCGCAGGACGACCGCTGGGCGCATAGCGTGGCAGGCACGGGCACCCATCAATCGGGCGTGTGCGAAACGTACGCAAAGACTTTCGATTATTTTTGCGGACTTTTCGGCTTGGAGTGTATCACCGTTTCGGGCGAGGGCGTACATGGCGAAAATTCGGGCGGACACGCTTGGAATATCGTAAAAATAGAAAACGCTTGGCGCGCAGTGGACGCGACTTGGGGGGATCGGGACGAGATGTATCGCGAATGGTTCGGCGTTCCGATAACGGAATTTTCAAAATCGCACGTGGCGGCAACCCCTGCGGACGGTTGGGGGGTGGATTATCAGTTCGGTTTACCCGAAATCTCTAACGAGCGGCTTTCTCCCGTACGCTTATATAAAAACGAGGCGGAGCAGGGTATGTACGCCTCGGTAGATAGCGCGCTGGAAAAAATGACGGACGAGGGGGGCAGGTACGAGATCACGCTGCAAGCGGACACCCCGTTGACGGCAAAGGGCAAGCTGCATATCGGTAAGGTGGAGTTTAGCGCGACGAAAACGCCCGAAGTGGAGAGCTTAAAAATAGTAGGCAGAAACGCAGAGGACGGCAAACAGACGGAGCTCGTGGCAAAAAACGCGCTCACACTACGTTGTCCGCTGACGGTGCAAAATCTCTCGTTTACGTTGCCTGCGCTGATCGAAAACGGCTTTACACTGGCAAGGCTTGGCGAGAGTACGCAAATTACGATAGAGAAGAACGAATAGTAGCGTTTAATCGCGCTGAAAATGCGGTATAAATAAAAGAGAGAAAAATCCGAAAGAGGAAGTTATGTTAGAACTTAAAAACGTGGGATATCGCGTCAAGGACGAGCTTGGCGAAAAGGAAATCTTAAAAAATATCAATTTAACGATAACCGACCGTTTCGTGGCGTTCACAGGTCCAAACGGCGGCGGTAAATCCACGCTTGCCAAGGTGATCGCAGGGATTATCACGCCTACCACGGGCAGAATCTATTTCAACGGCGAGGATATCACCGAGCTTTCCGTAACCGAACGCGCAAAAAAGGGTATTTCGTATGCATTCCAACAGCCCGTCCGCTTTAAGGGTATGACGGTGCGCGATTTGATCAATATCGCGGCAGGTAAGCCGATCAAGGTTTCTGAGGCTTGTGCGTATTTGTCGGAAGTGGGTATGTGCGCGAGGGATTATATCGATCGCGAGGTAAACGCCTCCCTTTCGGGAGGGGAACTCAAACGTATCGAAATCGCCACGATTTTGGCGCGTAGCACGCCCCTTTCTATCTTCGACGAGCCGGAGGCAGGCATTGATCTTTGGAGCTTTGGCAACCTTATTAAAGTATTCGAGAAAATGCACGAAAAAACGCAGGGAAACATACTCATCATTTCCCATCAGGAGCGTATATTGAATATAGCCGATAAGATCGTCGTGATCGCAGACGGCGAGGTGCGCGAGCAGGGCAAAAAGGGAGAAGTACTCCCCAAACTCCTCGGCGCGGACGCCTGTAAGATCTTAACGGATAAACTGTAAGAGAGGACGGAATATGGACGCGATCGAAAAGGATTTATTATTGAAGATAGCCGATTTGCACGGCGTGCCCGAGGGTGCTTATAACATACGCGGCAACGGTGAAACGGAGAGCCGAAATACCACGGCGAATATCGATATCGTAACGAAAACGGACGGAAAGTCGGGGATTGATATATTTATCAAAGCAGGCACGAAAAACGAGAGTATGCACATACCCGTGATTATCAGTAAAGCGGGCTTGCAAGAGGTCGTTTATAACGATTTCCATATCGGTGAGGACGCGGACGTGGTGATCGTGGCAGGCTGTGGCATACACAACTGCGGCGGTGTGGATTTGACCTCGCGCCACGACGGCGTGCATACCTTTTACGTAGGCAAAAACGCGAAAGTTAAATACGTGGAAAAACACTACGGTCAAGGGGACGGGAACGGCAAGAACGTAATGAACCCGACGACGGTGGTGCATTTGGACGAGGGTGCGAGTATGATTATGGAAACGACGCAGATCAAGGGTATCGACTCCACCAAGCGTATCACGAAAGCGGATATGAAAGCAGGCGCGAATTTTATCGTGAAAGAGAAACTGTATACGCACGGCAGACAGGTAGCGGACACCGATTTCGTAATCGATATGAACGGCGCGAACTGTCGGGCGGACGTAATGTCGAGATCGGTGGCGGCGGAACAATCGGTGCAACGTTTCGTATCCACAATGAACGGCAACGCGCCCTGCCACGGGCATACCGAATGCGACGCGATTATTATGGACGAAGCGTCGGTTACCGCCGCGCCCTGTTTATCGGCAAACGATATCGACGCGGAGCTCATTCACGAGGCGGCGATCGGTAAGATTGCAGGCGAACAGCTCACGAAACTAATGACGTTGGGCTTGACGGAAAAAGAGGCGGAAGAGCAAATTATTAAAGGCTTTTTACACTAAAAATAAATAAGGAAGGTATAAATCAATGAGTGATTTGGCTTACAAAAGAACGAACGTATACGAAAAGGCGGACGAGAAACTCTTAAAAGAGATTTTCGACTACGCCGAGGGCTACAAGGTATTTATCGACGAGGGTAAAACCGAACGCGAGGCTTGCGCTTGGGCGAAAAACGCCGCAATAAAAAAGGGTTATAAGCCTTACAAATTCGGGCAAAAACTCAAAGCGGGCGATAAGGTTTACTACGATAACCGCGGTAAAAATCTGTACTTAATCAAGGTGGGCAGTGAGGACGTTGGCGAGGACGGGATTCGTATAATCGCGTCGCATATCGACAGCCCGAGAATCGATCTTAAACAAGTGCCCTTATACGAGGACAACGGCGTG
>JAZNEZ010000147.1:0-1879 GCA_045588875.1 Candidatus Scatosoma sp.
ATTAATTTATTCGTATACGTAATATTATATACCTTATGTCCGTTTCCGTCGAGTGTTCCTGCAAACACTTTACCGCTCGTAATAGAAACGCCCTCCATATTGATATCGTTTGCAAGATAATATTTCGCCGCGCTCGCTTCGGTTTCCAACTTTGTTTTCAGTTCGCTTGCCGTGGTAATTGCCGTGTAGCCCTGACTTGCCAGTTGTGCCGCGCGATTCGCTTGTTCGGCTTGATAATATTCTTCTTCGTCATACACGATAATATCATCCCACATATCCGCCGTAAACGTTGCCGCATACGCCGATTTCTGGAAATGGCTGACGGTAACAAAGCCGTAATTAGCACCGTAATTGACAGAAGTATTCGCATCCACCGTATATTCGTCAGCGCCGTTGTTAACGGTCATCGCCGTATCCCCTATCACACCGTATTTTTCATTCAGCAATCTTGCAGCCCCACTCATATCCACCGCGTACACCTCATTTAAGGTCAAGTTCACGTTATGGAAGTGGTTCAAAATTCTGGTAGCATAAGAGGTTACCGCCGAGTTATTGATATAGCTTACGTTGAAAAGCACGTTGGTCAAGCTTGCACTGCCTACGGATTCCGTTCCCGTTTGCGCACCCGTTTGATAGAACAATCTCGTGGTTGCTTTCGTGCAATCAGCGGAATCTCTCGTCATATCTACGTACACGTTTTCCATATTTCCGTTACTGGAAATTTTATAAAACATAGTCGTAGCCTCACCGCTACCCGTTGCCTCAACGGTTACGTTTTTAAGCGTACCCGTGAAATCGCTAAACAACGTTCCAGTAAAAGAAAGATTTTTGATCGCATAACCGTTACCGTCGATCTTTCCCGTAAATGCTACCGTATTCGCAGGAATGGTTACGCCCGTGAGATCGATATCTTTTACCATTTTATAGGTTACGCCGTCGGTTGCGGTGATCGCGTTATACAATTCGTTTGCCGTATAAATCGGCGTGTAGCCCTTGCTCTTTTGAATAAAGCCCTTCAAAACACCCACGTTATCGGCGTTCGGCGTTGTTTTCGCGATTTCCGTTTCATACGCCTTTTCCGCCACGAAACCTACGTTACGCGTGTCGTAGTCGCTTGCACCTGCAAACGTATACGTAGTCGAGTCGCCGCTCGTGATTGCCACGTAAGGTTTTGCATAAAAATCGTTCGTGTAGCTGCCCTCGTTCAATTCCTTGATCGTTAAACGAATCGCTTTGTGTTCCACGTCGTTCTCGGTAAAGGTTTCCAACTCGCTATCCACCGCGTGCATAATTTGCGTTTTGCCTGTTGTTTCCGACACGTTATACACTTTCTCGCCGTCTTGCGTGCCGATCAACCAGTAGTATTTGGCATCTGCTCCGAACATCGTCGCCTCGCTCAAATCACCGTGTTCCGCCACGTATTCCTTGGGCATAACCGCAATACCGAACGATACGTCGTTACCGCTCGCAGTTTCATACGCCGTTACTTTTGCGTAGTCTGCCGTGGACATTTTCGCCTCGTAGCGGAAACCCGTGGGATCGGTCAAACGGATACTTGCGCCGTTGAGATAGAAGAACGCCTCTTCTTCACCCAGCGTGAGCGTGATACCCGTCTTTTCCGCCTGCACCGCGACAGCCTCGTAGTTAGGGGTTGCAAGCGCCGCGCCCATCAATACCGCGCCTGCCGCCACCGTGCCAAGGAGTGCTAATTTCTGTTTGTTAGTTCTGTCCATAGAAAATATCCTCCATAATGAATTCCCCGTCCGTTTTTCTGATCGTTGCTATATTCGTATCGCCGTTTGACGTTCTTACCACGTCTTCTGCGAATAACGCCACCACTTTCAAAAACGGACTTTCGTAGTTTTGTTTGTGCATAAAG
>JAZNEZ010000148.1:0-4573 GCA_045588875.1 Candidatus Scatosoma sp.
TTCCCGTGAGCGTAAGATCGAGTATTTTGGAAACCTCGACGGCATCCTCGAAAAACATTTCGTAGAAGTCGCCCAAGCGATAGAAAAGCACGCAATCTTTATACTTTTCTTTCATTGCAAGATAATGTTGCATCATTTGTGAAAGCGCCATTGTTTATAACCTGCCTTATTCATTTTCAACGATCTCGCCGTAGAGAGAAATGCCGTTTGCTTTCGTTATTTTTAATTTGACGAATTCCCCGATAGGATCTTTTTCACTCTGGAAATACCCCATTCTTCCAAACTCGTCGCGCCCTAAATACAAACCCTTTTTCCCGTCGTAATCCTCGCAAAGAATCTCCACGGTCTGCCCCACGTATTTTTCCGATTTCTTACGGGTGAGCGTGTTGACGAGCTCGACGAGCCGCATAATTCTATCCTTTTGTACGTCCTCGCCAATCTGATTTTCCATCGTCGCCGCTCTCGTGCCTTGACGGGGAGAATACACGAACGTGAACGCCGAGGCAAAATCCACCTCTTTCACGAGCGCTTCCGTTTGCAGATAATCCTCTTCCGTTTCGTTGGGAAATCCGACGATTATATCCGTGGTAACCTCCGCCTGTGGCAAATACGAACGCAACATACGTATCTCTTCTAAATATTTTTCGCGCGTATACCGTCTGTTCATTTCGCGCAAAATCGTATTCGATCCCGATTGTACGGGTAAATGCACAAGTCTGCATATTTTGGAATGCTTTTGCATTACTTTCACCACGTCCTCGTTAAAATCCTTGGGGTGGCTCGTCATAAACCGTACGCGGAATTTTCCCTCGCTAGAGGCGACTTTTTCTAAAAGCTCGGCAAAAGTCATACCCGTACTGCCGTCCGCGCCGTAGGAATTGACGTTTTGTCCAAGCAACGTAATTTCCTTATACCCCTCGTCTACGAGCTTTTGCACTTCGGCAAGTATATGCTCGGGCTTCCTCGAACGCTCTCTGCCGCGCACGTAGGGCACGATACAATAGGAACAGAAATTGTTACAACCGTACGTGATATTCACCCAAGCGTTGGGATAGCTTGTGCGGTAAGGCTCGATATTTTCCACGATCTCACCTGCCTCGTCGCGAATTTGAATTACGCGTTTCTTTTCCTGTTTTTTGCGCAAAATCAAGCTTTCAAGCTCCTCGAAATTGAGCGCGCCGAACATTACGTCGATAAACGGAAATTTCTTTTTGAGTATTTCCGTTTTCCCCTTTTCCTGCGTCATACACCCCCCGACCGCGATAATGAGATTAGGGTTTTGTTTTTTCATTTTTTTGAGCGCGCCGATATTCCCGAACGCGTGATTTTCCGCATTCTCACGGATACAGCAGGTGTTGAACACGATAATATCCGCGCTTTCTATCGTCGGCGTTTCCTCGTAGCCGATACCACGGAGTATGCCTGCGATCTTTTCCGATTCGTGCACGTTCATCTGACAACCGTAAGTAACGATATGATATTTTTCTTGCATATACTTCTCTTTGGATATAATTATTTTCTCTATTATACTCTTTTTTTTAATTTTTATCAAGTCTTTAAGGGGTTTTTGCGCACGATTGCAGGTATTTTTCGTGATAAAAATACAAAAACGGCAAATACTGTTTCTAATGAAACTTATTCGTAAATTACTTTGGCTGATTTTTATTACGTTCCTACTTCTTGGCGCGGTCGCTTTCGGTTATTATATCGCCGTTACGAAAAATACCGCGCTCGTTCCTGAAAAGCTTTTGCTTTCGGATAAATCCGTGGTTTTATACGATACGCAAGGTGAACAAATCGATAATTTATCCGTTTCCGCGTTCCGTCAGACGGTACGCCTTTTCGACGTTCCCAAAACCACGCGACTTGCACTTTTGGACGTGGAGGACAAACGCTTTTATTCCCACGGCGGTTTCGATAGCAAACGACTTATCAAAGCCGCCTACAATAACTTGAAATCGCGCTCGTTCAAAGAGGGCGCGTCTACTATTTCTCAACAGCTTATCAAAAACACCCATTTAAGTCAGGAAAAGACGATGCTTCGAAAACTTCGGGAATGGAAATTGACGCGCGCGCTCGAACGGGCGTATTCCAAAGACGAGATACTCGAAAAATACTTAAACGTGATTTATTTCGGGCACAACTGTTTCGGGCTGAACGCCGCCGCAAAATTTTATTTCGGGAAAGATCCACAATCGCTGGATCTGGCGGCTTCCGCTATTTTGGCAGGGCTCGTGAAATCGCCGAATAATTATTCCCCTTTCAAAAACCCCGTGAACTGCAAAAAACGCAAGGCAACCGTGCTCAATATTATGCTCAAAAACGGCGATATCGATCAAGCGGAAAAGCACGTGGCTATGGAAAAGCCCTTGCCCGATTCCCCTTACGTGAGCGAACGGGATATGGGATATCTGCATTTCGTATTCGACGAGCTCACCGCTCTTGCCGAAACGCACGGCTTTACCGTAGGCGGTAATATAGAAATTAAAACGTATTTAGATAAAAAGCTCCAAAAAAAGATAGAAAGTATTGCGCAGGATTACACGCAATCGGATAAAACGTTAACCGTGCTTGATGCCCGTACGCACGGTTTTAAGGCTTGCGTTTCCACCGTAGGCGCGATTAAACGACTCCCTGGGTCGCTGTTGAAACCCTTGCTCGTTTACGCGCCTGCTTTGGAAGAGGATTTTATCTCCCCTGCCACGCCCATTTTGGACGAAAAAATCAATTACGGCGGATATGCGCCAAACAATTTCGACGGTAAATTTCACGGCTACGTCAGCGCAAGAGAATGCGTTTCGAAAAGTTTGAACGTGCCTGCGGTCAAGCTTTTGGAAAGTATCGGCACGCAAACGGGCGCAAAATATTTGGAAAAGCTCGGTTTATCCGTCGATAAAGAAGATCTTTCCCTCGCGCTTGCGCTTGGCGGTATGAAAACAGGCTACACTTTGCACGACCTGCTTTCCGCTTATTCCGCTTTTTCCAACGGCGGAACGTTTGCAAGAGGCGCGTTTATTTCTCAAATCAAAATCGACGGAAACGTGGTATATAGCCATACCCCGAAAAAAACGCGCGTGTTTTCCGAGGAAAGCTCGTACTTGATGACGGATATGTTAAAAACGGCGGCAAAAACGGGTACGGCAAAAAAGCTACGCTCCCTGCCATTTGAAATCGCCGCAAAAACGGGCACGGCAGGCACGGGAAAGGGAAACACCGACGCATACGCCCTTTCGTATACCACGCAAGACTGCGTAGGCGTTTGGCTAGGCAACGCCGCAGGCGGATTTATCGAAAGCACGGGTGGCGGAACGCCTTGCAATTTGCTCTTTCAAATCAACGAATATTTAGGCGAAAACTGCTTAGGAAAAATAGAAAATTTCAAAAAGCCGAAAAATATTACGAGCGTGGCGTTAGATACGATAAGTTACTACGACACGCATACTTTAACGCTCGCCGACGATCTTTCACCCTCGGACTACCGGTTCACGGAAATATTCAAAAAGCAAGCTATTCCCAAGCAAAAAAGCGAGTTTTTCAGCAATCCGACCATCCTTTCCCCTGCGTTAAGCTATCAAAACGGAAAAGTCGTTATCTCTTTTAACGAGAAATTTTCCTCACTTTACACCTATAAAATCGAACGATATGATTATGCGACGCATAATACTTTATACTGTGGAAAATTTATCGGGGAATTTACCGACGAAAACGTTTTGGCGGATAAAAATTACGTCTACACCGTTACCCCCATTTACGGGGACAGGATAGGAAAAGAAATCGTTCTTCCCACCGTCAGCACGAAAAACGGCGAATCGCCACCCACGAGCGATAGAAATATTTTGGAAAAGAAATGGTGGGAAAATTAAAAAATCCGCGCTTGGTCGTTTCAAGCGCGGATTTCGTTATATTTTTATTTTTTCCATCGACGTGAACGCCTCTTCAATCAATCCCTCTACGTCCAGCTTACTTTCTTCTCTTAAAATTTCGCTTAATTGCGGACGAATGGCAGGAAAGTCGGGTAAAAACACCGTACAGCAATCCTCAAAAGGCAAGATCGAAGTTTCGTATGCGCCCATTTTCACCGAACGTTCGATAATTTCGTTTTTATCAAAGCCCACGAGCGGCCGAAGAACGGGCAACGTTTCCACGACGGAGTTAGAAGAGGTCATTCCCTCAATCGTTTGGCTTGCCACCTGCCCCAAGCTTTCTCCTGTGATTAAACATTGTGCGCCGATTTGCAGGGCGTGGCGCTCCGCAATACGATACATAAATCTGCGAAGTAGCGTGATCATCAGTTGCGGTTTACATTTTTCGTGAATCGCCTCTTGGATATGGGTAACTTTCACCGTATATAAATTCGTGCCACAGGTGTATTCGGACAAGATTTTAGCAAGCTCCACCACCTTTTCTTTCGCTTGCATATTCGTATAAGGATAGCTATGAAAATGCAAACAATCCACGTTCATACCGCGTTTCGCCATCATATGCCCTGCCACGGGGCTATCGATACCGCCCGACAGCAATAACAAGCCCTTGCCTGCCGTACCTACGGGCATACCGTTTGCGCCCTCGATAT
>JAZNEZ010000149.1:0-9779 GCA_045588875.1 Candidatus Scatosoma sp.
AACGGCGATAAAACGCGGACTTCGCGGAGAGTATGTTTTAGGGGATATTACGGCGAAAAAACCGCAAAAACGCTTCGATTTCGTAACGGCGATTACCGACTGTATCAATTATATTCCAAAGTCTAAATTAGACCGCGCGTTGAAAAATATCCACGGCGTGTTAAAAAACGAAGGCGTGTTTTTATTCGATATCAGTTCGCCGTGCAAATTCAGTCAAAAGATTGCAAATACTGTTTCCGCCGACGACCGCGAGGAGATCACCTATCTTTCCTTTAACCGCGTGCAAGGGGACGAAGTTATAATGGACGTAACCTTGTTCACCCGTCGCGCGGACGGGGCGTTCGATCGCACGGACGAAACGCATACGCAGTATATCTACACGGAAACGGAAATCGCTAGCGCGCTGAAAGAAAACGGGTTTACGCTCGTGGAAACGGAGGGGCACTTGGGCGAGGATAAAGAAACGTCCGACCGCATTTGCTTTTTAGCGGTAAAGGGGTAAACGAATGAAAAATATATTGCGTACGCTGATATGGAGCGGTCAGGTTTCCCTGACGGTGGCGAACACGACGGAGCTCGTGCGCGAGGCGATAAATTTGCATAAGCTGTCTAAATCTACCGCGATCGTGCTCGGCAAAGCGTTGTCGGCAATGACGTTTGCAAGCGCAGGCTTAAAGGAAGAAACGGGGGAAATTTCCCTGTCCGTTCAAGGAAACGGCACGGGCGGAAGTTTGGGGATTTCAGGCAATCGCGCCCTGCGACTTCGCGGCTATATCGAAAACGTCAAAGCCGAGGGGGACGAGGAAACGTGCTGGGGAACGCACGGCGCGCTCACGATTATTCGCGACGACGGATATAACCGTCCGTTCGTGGGTACTTGCGCCTTTTCAAAAAACGGGGGCGTAGACGAGGCGTTTGAGGAATATTACCGTATCAGCGAGCAACTCCCCACGCGTATCGCTACGACGGTGGAACTCAATGACAACGGGGATTGCTTGTTTGCAGGCGTGGTCGCGCTCCAACCCCTGCCGTTTGCAGAGCAGGAAACGCTAGAAAGGACGGCGAACGCGCCGTTAGGTCAAATATTGCAGGAGCTGAAAAGCAAAGGCGTGGAGGAGTGCGTGAAAGAGCGCTTTGATACGAACGAAAGCGTTTGGGATTTTCGCAGGGTAGAATATAAATGTAACTGCTCCAAAGAGTATCTTTCAAGGGTACTCGTAACGCTTGGAGAAAAGGAGCTCCGCCGTATGATTGAAGAGGACGGCGCGGTGAGGGTACATTGTCATTATTGCAACAAAGATTACGAATTTACGAGCGCAGACGCGGACGCATTGTTTCCGCGAGAGAATTATGAAGAAAGGTAACGTAAGAAAAATCGATTTCAGTGCCGAGCGGCTCGGGTTGCAGGCGGATAAATACTATAACGAGGGCAAATATCTTGCCGCGTTACGCCTTGCCTACCGTCAGTACGATTTGTACGGCGGCGACGGGGATATTTTCACGCGCCTTTCGGATATTTACGAGAGTATGGACTTGCATTCGTCGGCGCTCAACTGGTGGTATCGGTTTTTAGATATCGCGCACGAGGACGAGTTGCCCGATATCTACGAGGGGCTTGCCGTTAATTATCTGAATATGGGCAACGAATCGCAGTCGGCGTACTATTATAATCAGCTCGTGGACGTAGACGCCACTTTGCCCGAGGAAACGAAATTAGACATAGCGGAAGCGTTTTCCAAGGATCAAACGGATAAATTCCGTTTCGCGTACCCGCCGGAGCTTGCCGACTATTCCAAAGAGCTTGACGCAGGTTCGCGCGCGCTCAAACTCGGGGATTGCAAACGCGCCATTCAAATCCTCGACGGGGTGGCAAAGGGCTCGAAAGCGTACGTGCACGCCAAGGAAATGCAGTCGGTGGCGTATCTTTTGGCAGGCGAAATGAACGAGGCGGAAAATCTTTGCACCGAATTGCTCGCGGATAACCCCGAGGACGTACGCGTGCTCGCCACGCTCGCCGCCGTGTATTTGGAACAGGGCAGAAAGGAAGAAAGCAGAGAGATCGCGCTCAAACTGTTTTCTATGCCACAGGAACATACGGAAGAGCTTTATAAAGTTGCAACGGTGTGCTGTGAGAACGGTTTGCACGAGCAGGCGTACGAAAAATTTACGCAGCTGGAAGAAAAAATTCCGTTTGACGGAAGAATGTTGTATTTCAAGGCGGTGGCGGCTTATAAATGCGGAAAGTTGGAAGAATCGGAGCGTGCGTTAGACACTCTTTGCACCGTATATCCCGACGCAGAGGTGGCGAAATACTACTTGCGCGTTCTGCGCGGTCGGGAGGAGCACGGAATCGATCCGTCGGACGAGCCCTCGTATTTTTATCATCTACCGCAAGAGGAAAGGGAAAACCGTTGCCGCGCTTTGATTCGTATCGGCAATTCCTCCAAGGACGAGGCGCAACTTTTCGGGCTGATCGCTTTGCACGACGGATATTTTCGGTGGTGTTTCGACGAAATGGACGGTGGGGATCACGATTTGCAATACCTCGCGCTCGTTACGGCGGTGCACGTGCGCGCTGACGAGTTTATCCGAGAAGTACTCCTCGATTGCGAGGTCGCTGATTTTTTGAAGATAGAAACGTTGCGAATGCTTTGCGAGCGGAACGAGGATATCGAAGTGGGCGCGGTGCTTTGTCATATCTATCGCAAACTGTTTATGCCGAAGATCCGTATCGGCAGAAAAAAACGCAGAAAATTTATCGACGGCTACGCGAAGATCGTTTCAAAATTCGTGGTCGTGAACGACGATTACGGCGAAAGGCTGAAAACTACGGCGGAAAATTTATACGCGGCGTTGGAAAAGCACGACAGCCTTGATCTGATCGATAGCGAGGACGATTGCGCCTGTGCGATTTTCCTGCTTGCGGGCTTGAAAGAGCTGGGGAGCAACCGACGGGAAATCGTGGCAACGTTCAAAGCGAACGAGGAAAAAGTCAATGCGTTCACGGCGATCGCACGCAATGAGCGCTACGGCGAAAAAGCGAAATGCGAGGAGAAAGAAGAATGAAACTGATCGATTTCGACGGCTTGTTTGATGAAAAGCTGGCGCAGTATATGGAAGAAAATAAAAACAAATACACCGAAAAACAATGGGAAGACGTAATTCCCCGTCTTTATAAAAAGTTCGGCGATACTTACGTGTCCAAGGTCAAGTGCACCCCCAAGGAATACTACGCGAAAATGACGGACGAGGATCTCGTGCAAACGCTCGGCGCGCACCTGCAAAGCGACGTGCCTACGCCCGAATTTTTATGTGCGGAAATCGAGAGCCGTGGCGCGGTGGAAACGCTTACGCCTATGCTCTTTGGGCAGGACGAACAGGCGGCGGCGTACGCGCTCAATCTTATCGGCGACGATTCGCGTGCGTTTGACGCGTATTTCACCGTTTTGGAAAAGGGACTGGCAGGCGAGGAAGTGCAAAGCGACGTCGTGGAGATTTTCAAGTTGCACGCGGACGAGGTGAAAGCGCGCGCATATGAAAATTACGAAAAGGGCGTGGCAAAGGAATATATGTTGGAAATACTTTCGCGCGTAAAAATGGGCGAGGAACGTATTTATAATGCGCTCTTATCCGCGTTTGAAAGCGGTGAGAACGTACCTATGCACGCGAGCTATTTGGCGGCGTACGGCGACGAGAGAGCGTTGCCGCATCTGCTGAAAAGGATCGAGGATACGACGATCGGGTTCGTGGAATTTCAGGAGCTCAAATACGCGATCGAGGCGCTCGGCGGTGAATATAACGAGCCGCGTGATTTTACGGACGATAAAGACTATCTTGCCGTGGAGGCGGCGTCGTCCGTTCACGTAAGCGACGCTCTGAAAAGCTGAACGAATTTATAAAAGTCTTTCATAAACGGGAAATTCTCCGCATATAGTAAACCGTAAGGTTTGCCTGCGGAGATTTTTTAATACCACCCTCCGCGCAATCACGATGGGAGGTCGTTGATGGAAAATTACAGCGTATATCAAGACATTGCAAATCGCACGGGCGGAGATATCTACATAGGCGTGGTAGGTCCTGTGCGCACGGGGAAATCCACGTTTATCAAGCGTTTTATGGAAACGCTCGTCATTCCGAATGCGGCGGAGGGAGACCGCGCGGTGATGACGGACGAATTACCGCAGTCGGGCTCGGGGCGTACGGTGATGACGACCGAGCCGAAGTTCGTGCCGGCAAAAGCGGCAAAGATCGAGATCGCCAAGGGCGCGAACGCGTCCGTTCGCCTCGTCGATTGCGTCGGCTTTGCGGTCGAGGGCGCGAGCGGTTTTGAAGAAGAGGGCGCGCCACGACTTGTGAAAACGCCTTGGCAGGAATCGCCTATGCCCTTTGAACAGGCGGCGGCGCTCGGCACGGAAAAGGTGATTAAAGAACATTCCACGATCGGCGTACTCGTTACGACGGACGGTAGCGTTACGGATATTCAAAGAAGTGCCTACGTATCTGCGAAAGAACGCGCGGTGGCGGAGCTTAAAACGATCGGCAAGCCGTTTGTAATCGTGCTCAATTGCGCAAATCCGCAATCGTCGTCTGCGCTCAAAACGTCGTTGGAAGAGAAATACGGGGCACCCGTGGTCGCGTTGAACGCCGAAAAGATGGGGGAAGAGGAAATTCGCGAAGTGTTGCAAACGGCGCTGTTTGAATTCCCCGTAACGTGTATCGACGTAGCAACGCCGCGTTGGTTGCAATCTTTCCCCGAAAACCACGCAACCGTTTCCACGCTCCTTTCCGCACTCAAAAAAGTTGCGCCGAGCATTACGAAAATGCGCGATTGTTTTGCGCTGGAAAGGTTGTTTGAGGAAAACGCCGATTTCCATAATCCCGTAGAGATACGAATGGATCTTGGCAGAGGTAACGCGGAGATCAGCGTAGCGGCGAAAGAGGATCTGTTCTATCGCGTACTTTCGGGCGAGAGTGGAGAGGCGATCGAAAACGATTTGGATTTAATGCAGTACGTGCGTTCGCTTTCGGGCGTGAAACGGGAATACGATAAGGTCAAGGACGCATTTGCGCAGGCGGAGCAAACGGGCTACGGGATCGTGTATCCCAGCGACGCCGATTACGAGCTGGAAAAACCGCGCCTTGTCAAAAAGGGCGCAAGCTACGGCGTATGTTTCCGTGCGAACGCGGCGAGCTATCACGTGGTAAAAGTCAACGTAACGGGCGTGGTAAACCCGATTATCGGCACGAAACAGCAGGGCGAGGAATTCGTTGCGGAAACGGTGAACGCTTACGAAAACGGCGAACAAACGGTTTGGGAAACGAATATTTTCGGAAAATCCTTGCGTTCGCTCGTGGGCGACGAGCTTTCGGGGAAATCGGGCGCAATGCCACCCGAACTGCGTAGAAAAATGCGCCGTACGATCACGAAGATCGTCAACGACGGAAAAAATAACGTCATCTGTCTGTTGTTCTGACCGAATAAAAGAAAGGTAAATCGGGCATACTTTTTACAAATTTCCGAGCGGAGGATTTGGTAATGAGTAAACCCTTAAAAAGCAAGAAAGACAAAGTACCCAAAATCACGGAGGAACAGTACGCAGAGTATCTGTCGGCGTTGAAAGCGGCGGAGGAAAACGAGCCGCATCGCACGGATAAAACGCTGATTCCACCCGTAGTGGATTATAAAAATAACGAGCAACGGTAAAAGAAAGCCGCCCTTTTTTAGGGCGGCTTTTGGGCTTGTAGAGAAAAAGGGGGCAAAAAATGGAATGGAATAAAAACGAGTTTTTAGATAAGGTGGAATATCTGCTCGGCGTTTCGGGCACGGAGATTTCGCGCGCGGACGGAAAAGAATTGTATAACGCGATTTCCAAGGCGATTACAGCGGAATTACACGGGATATGGGAAAAGTCGAAAACCGCGCACACAAAGCGTTGTGGATATTTTTCCGCGGAATTTTTGGTGGGGCGCGCGATCTTTTCTAACCTGTTAAACCTCGGTATTTTGCAAGAGGTGCGCGCCGCGCTCGCCACGCGCGGCGTGGAGCTTTACGATTTTGAAGAAGTGGAGGATGCGGCGCTTGGCAACGGTGGTTTGGGGCGTTTGGCGGCTTGCTTTTTGGCGAGCGCGGCAACGCAAGATATTCCTCTGGATGGCTACGGTTTGCGCTATCGTTACGGTTTATTCAAACAAAAATTCGAGGACGGTTTTCAAAAGGAGCTCGCGGACGACTGGCTACAATGGGGCGATCCTTGGAGCGTACGCCGCGAAAGCGAACGCGTAACAGTGGACTTCGCCGATTATTCCGTCTACGCCGTGCCTTACGATATGCCCGTGATCGGGTATCAAAACGACGTGATCAACACGTTACGACTTTTTCAAAGCGAGCCGATCGAAAAATTTAATTTCACGGCGTTTGACGAAATGCGTGGCAAAGAGATCGCGGAAAACAGTTTTCGCGCTACGCAGATCACCGACGTTTTATATCCCAACGATAACACGGACGAAGGGAAATTATTGCGTTTACGACAGCAGTATTTTATGGTTTCGGCGTCCTTACAGGATATACTCAAAAAACAAAAGGATGGGGGCAGGGCTTTGACGAGCCTTGCCAAGTATCGCGTGTTACAGCTCAACGACACCCACCCCGTGCTTGCCATTCCCGAGCTGATACGCTTGCTCAAAAAAGAGGGACTGGATTTCGATACGGCGTTTGAAATTTGCAGGGAAGTTTTCCGCTTTACCAACCATACGATTTTAGGCGAGGCGCTGGAAAAATGGCAGGGCGAAATGGTGCGTAAGATATTGCCCGAGATTTGGGAGATCGTGCTGGAAATTCAAGAACGCGCGGAAAAAGAGGGGCTAGATAAAACACGTACGTTTATCGTAAAGGACGATATCGTGTATATGGCGAACCTCGCTGTGTTTACCTGCGCCCACGTAAACGGCGTTGCGGAAATTCACACGGGGATATTGAAAGAAAACACTTTCCGCGACTGGTACGCTCTCTATCCCGAAAAATTCGTCAACGTAACGAACGGTATCACGCCGAGGCGTTGGTTTTTGCTGAATAATCCGCAAATGGCAACGGAGATCACCGCACGGATCGGCGACGAATGGGAACGGGATTTGACGAAGATTAAGGGGATTGAAAAATATATCGAGGATAAAGATTTTCGGAAAAAATTTACGCAGATCAAGCTGGGCAATAAACGCCGCCTCGCCGCGTATATCGAACGCCGCGAGGGGATAAAAATTCCCGAGCATTTCATATTCGACGTACAGATCACGCGCCTGCACGAATATAAGCGACAGCTCCTCAACGCCTTTTCCGCCCTTTATATTTATAATGAATTAAAAAGCGGCGGCTTGCCCGATTTCAAGCCCACGGCATTTATTTTCGGCGGTAAAGCGGCGGCTGGGTATTACGTGGCGAAAGCGATCGTCAAATTTATTAACGAGATCGCGAAAAAGGTAAATGCCGATAACGAAACGGCGGATAAACTCAAAGTGGTGTTCGTGCAGAATTATAACGTGTCGTATGCGGAAAAAATGGTATGCGCGGCGGATATTTCCGAACAGATCTCGATGGCAGGTATGGAGGCGAGCGGCACGGGGAATATGAAATTTATGCTCAACGGCACGGTTACGCTCGGCACGCTCGACGGAGCGAACGTGGAGATTTGCGAGGAGGCAGGCAAAGAAAACAATTATATTTTCGGCGCGACGGTGGAAGAGGTTGCCGCGGTGAAAAAGGCGTACGATCCGAATAAAATACTCGCAAAAGAAGAAAAGCTCAAAAAAGTGGTGGAAAGCCTTATAGACGGCTCTTTCGACGATAACGGCACGGGAATGCTCAAAGCCGTTTACGATAGCTTGGTAAGCGGCGACGATCCCGACAGATACCTCGTCTTATACGATTTTGAAGAATATTTGAATATGAAATTGCGGTTGATAAGCGAGTACGGCAGTGAAGAGTTTACGACCAAGTGCTTAAAAAATATGGCAAACGCAGGCAAATTCTCCTCCGACCGTTCGGTGCGAGAATACGCGAAAAAAATCTGGAAACTTTGATAAAAAAGTCGCCTCGAAAAAATTCGGGGCGATTTTTCATCTTTTGTTTTTTTGGTGCTTTCGGTAGTTGGCAGGGGAGAGGTTTTCCTTGCGCTTGAAAATTAGCCCGAAATAATTAGAGGAAGAGAAACCGCAAAGCTCGGAAATTTCGTTCACGCTCTTTTTGGTGTTGAGGAGTAGCTCTTTCGCTTTCGTGAGTCGCACGTTCAAAAGGAAATCAATAAGCGAACAGTTCGTGTATTTTTTGAAATTGTAAATGAGCGTGGTTTTGGAAACGTAGAAAGTTTTTGCAAGCTCGTCTAACGTCTGTTTCTGATCGTAATTTTCATTGACGTAATCGATCACCTTTAAGATGAGTGGCGGAATACTGTTTTTTACTTCCGTGTGGCGTCTTTGATTGCCCGAGGTTAGCTTGCTCACCGTAAGCACGAAATAAGAAAACAAAGTGTTTAGAATTTTTTCGCCGTACTTTTGTCGTTTGTCCACAGCGTTGAGTTGATCGAGTACGCTCAAAAGCTCCGTGTTTTCCGTCGCGCTAGGTTTGAGTATGCAAAGAGATTTTTTTGTAAGCACTTCTTTTTCAAAATCGTCGAGATAGTTCAAAGAAACGTTCACGTTATACCGCTCGAACGCACCGCCCTCCGTTTTGTGCATCACGTGTGGCGGAATGATGATGAGTGCCGGCGCGTCTAATTTATATAATGCGTTGGAGAGGAAAAACGAACGACTGCCTTTGGTTAAAAAATAAAATTCATAGTGTGGATGCGAATGTAAATCGTGCATTCCCCATTCCTGCTCGTAAACCCATTTTTCAATTTCGATAAAAGCCATAAAAATTTCCTATTTTTTCTAATATGTATGTAATTTAATAAAATCTTATCATTTTTTGTATTGAAAGTCAAGCAGATTTATGGTATTATATAAGTATAAAAAATAAAAGAGGAGTATTTTCTTATGATTAAAGTAATGCAATACGGCGAAGGTAACTTTTTGAGAACGTTCGTGGACGCGTATTTTCATACGCTGAATGAAGAGGGTGGGGAATACGGTGTGTATATCGTAAAACCCATTCCGTTCGGAACGTTGGAGCGTTTTGAAAAGCAGAACAATTTGTATAATATCGTTCTGCGCGGCGTGGAAGATGGCGAAACGGTGGAGAAAGTGTATAAAATCCGTTCTCTCAAACAAGTGATCGATCCTTTTAAGGACGCGGATAAATATTACGCGCTTGCCAAGGACGCAGAGCTCAAAATTATCGTTTCCAACACCACGGAGGCTGGTATTTGCTATAACGAAACGGACGATATCGAGGGCTTTGAAAAGATCACGTATCCTGCAAAGCTTACGAAATTCTTATACGAAAGATTCAACGCAGGCTTGGGCGGCGTATACTTAATGCCCGTAGAGCTTATCGACAACAACGCGGACGAACTGAAAAAGTGCGTGGATCAATATATCGCGCTTTGGAAATTGCCTGCGGCGTTCAAAAAATGGAACGACGAAAACAACTACTATTGCAACACGCTTGTTGACCGTATCGTGTCCGGCTATCCTCGCGACGAGGAAACGAAAGCGCATTTGGAAGAGTTGATCGGCGAAAAGGACGAGCTCGTTTCCATCGGCGAACCGTTCGGGCTTTGGGCTGTGGAGAACAAAGGAAACATTGCCGACTATATCAAAGAGGGCGTACATAATATCGAAGTGGT
>JAZNEZ010000150.1:0-13207 GCA_045588875.1 Candidatus Scatosoma sp.
CGCCAAACCGCCCCAAATACCGTCGCACACGAGCCCTACGATCGCCTCGTTTGCACCGAGCGCCTCCAAGCCGAGCCCCAACCATTCGCCGATTTGGCTTGTCAGAAGATCAAGCGCGTTAAAGAGTATTACCCCAGGGGAATTAAGCCCCTCGCCAAAGAAAATACCTTTCGCCACGCTCCCCTCCGCACTACACCATTCCCCAAACGCAGGAATGATACTGCCAAGATATAAAAGATTTTCCGAGAACGTCAAATGGAAAATGGTAAATAAAATCACGAGGAAAATGGGAATACCCGCCCATTTATGCGTCAACACCTTATCCGCCTTATCCGATTTTGAAAGCTCGTCGTAAGAGGGCTTTCTCGCACGCGTGAGCGTGGACGAGAAATGTGCGGTTATGTATTTATATCTCGCGTCTGCAATCGCCGCCTCCGCGTCCAAATTCTCGCCGCCTTGCACGTTCGCACGGATAAACGCCTCCGCCGCTTTCGCCTCCGCAGGGTGGCTTTGTACTTCGATTTCGTCCTTTTCCACAAGCTTGACCGCGTGGAATAAAGGCGCGTCTACCCCTTTTAATTTCAAGGCGATTTCCGCATTCGCAATCGACGAGCCGAGCGCCGATTCTTTCAATACGCTCGTTGCCGTGCGCTTGTTTTTCACCGCCTCGATCGCCCGTTTCATAAGCAGATCGATATTCGTTTCTTTGAGCGCCGAAATTTCCACGACGGGAAGTGCAATACGCTTTTCTAGCGCGCGCACGTCGATACGATCGCCGTTTTTATCCAGAACGTCCGTCATATTCAGCGCAACGACCATCGGCACGTCCAGCTCCATAAGCTGAGTAGTCAAATAAAGATTTCTCTCCAAATTCGTCGCGTCCACGATATTGATAATACAATCGGGGTGCTCGTCAAGCACGAAATTCCGCGCGATCACCTCTTCGGGCGTGTACGGCGAAAGGGAATAAATCCCCGGTAAATCGACGATATCCACGGGCTCTTCGCCCTTTTTATAAGTACCCTCTCTTTTGTCTACGGTTACCCCCGGCCAGTTCCCCACGTGCGCCGTACTGCCCGTTAAAGCGTTGAACAGCGTGGTTTTGCCCGAGTTGGGATTGCCTGCAAGTGCAAATTTTAACATACCTTTTCTCCTTTTCTTTTTTTCTTATTTAATCTCCACGTGCGCCGCCTCTGCCTTGCGAAGCGTCAGCTCGTAGCCACGGATCGCAATTTCGATCGGATCGCCCAAGGGGGCTTTCTTGCGCAAATATACCTCCGCCCCAGGGGTGATCCCCATATCGAACAACCGTCTGCGGATCGCGCCTTCGCCGTTTACCGCCACCACCGTGCCGCTTTCGCCGATTACAAGCTGCGATAAAAGTTTCATATCTCCTATACCTCCATTTCTTAACCATAGTTAAGTTTTATGTTAAAATAAAAACGCATACCTTAGTTTGCATAAAGCATTATACCACTATCTTATGCGCTTGTCAAGCAAAAAATGAACCTTGGTTAAAAAAATTTTATTTTTTCAGAAATTTTTTCATTGCGGAAAACGTTTCTTCGGAAATGATATGTTCCATACGGCAAGCGTCTTCCTCGGCGCGTGGCGCACAAACGCCGAGCGCGATTAAAAAGTCGCGAATGATACAATGTTTTTCGTACACCGCCTCGGCATAAGTCTTACCCGTGCTCGTTAAATATAAATGCTTTCCGTCCTCGTAGAGATACCCTTTTTCCACGAGGATTTTCATCGCCTTATTCACCGCCGCGCCCGAAACGTTCATTCGTTTCGCCACGTCAATGCGGTGCACCACGGACTTTTCCGCCGCGAGCATTAAAATACTTTCCAAATAATCTTCCGACGATTGATTGTGTTTCATAATTTTCCCCTTATTGAATAAATATAGCGCCCCCGAATTTTACGGGAAGCATGACTGCTTGGCTTAGAACCGAGAAAGACAAGGCGCGCGAGGAAAACCCAAGGGAGTTTACTTGAACGTAAATGACCGAGGGTTGCCACAGCGCAACGCCGTATTTCGACGGTTATAAGACGAGCATAGCGTCGCCGAAGCTGAAAAAACGGTATTCGTTTTCGACGGCGTATTTGTACACGTCCAAAATTTCTTCTCTGCCCGTCAAACAAGCCACGAGCATAATCAGCGTGCTTTCGGGCAGGTGGAAGTTGGTTACGAGCGCGTCCACGCACTTCATTTTGTAGGGTGGATAGAGGAAAATTTCCGTGTTGCCACTCCCCTCGCGCACGAACCCGTTCTCGTCAGCCACGCTTTCCAGCGTACGCACCGAGGTCGTGCCCACCGCGATCACGCGCCGTCCCTCTTTTTTCGCGGCGTTGATCTTTGCCGCCGCCTCTGCGCTGATCTCGTAAAATTCCGAATGCATTTTATGATCGGTGATGATCTCCTCGCTCACGGGACGGAACGTGCCCAAGCCCACGTGCAAAAGTACTTCCGCGATTTCCACCCCTTTTTCTTTGAGCTTTTCCAAAAGCTCGGGCGTGAAATGCAAGCCTGCCGTGGGCGCGGCGGCGCTACCGTCCACCTTACTATACACGGTGTTATACCGCGATTGATCTTTCAGTTTTTCCTTAATATACGGGGGCAGAGGCATTGTGCCTGCGCGCGATAACACGTCCTCGAACGCGCCCTCGTAATCAAATTCGACGATACGCTCCCCCGTTTCCGTGATATCCTTGATCGTGAAAGAGAGCTCGCTATTCACCGTCATTTTCGCGCCGATCTTACCCTTTTTCCCAGGGCGCATCAACACTTCCCATTCGCGCAGATCGTGGCGTTTTAATAGGAGTATTTCCACCGCACCGCCGTGCGCCGTTTGCGCGTACACGCGCGCAGGAATGACTTTCGTGTTATTCACCACGAGCAAATCGCCCTTTTGCAAATAATCGGCGATATCGCGGAAAATTTTATCCTCGATCGTTTTCGCGTGCCGATCGTACACCAACAATCGCGACGAATCGCGCGGACTTGCCGGCGTTTGCGCAATACGAGCCTCGGGCAAATCGTAATAAAAATCACTCTTTTTATACTGCATTTTAATCTTCCTCGAAAATCGACATTTGCTTACGCGCTTTTACGCTGGGCGTTGCGCCCATATGCGCGTAGCCGTCCTTTAAGCAGATACGTCCCCTCGGCGTGCGCGCGATAAAGCCGAGCTGTAAAAGATAGGGCTCGTAAACGTCCTCGATCGTGTTCGCGTCCTCGCCCGTGGTCGCGGCGAGCGTTTCCAAGCCGGCAGGACCGCCGCCGAATTTTTCAATGAGCGCGCGGAGCAGGTTTCTGTCCGTTTGATCCAAGCCCAGCTCGTCGATTTCCAAGCGCGACAGCGCAAAACGCGCGTCCTCGCGCGTGATTGCCGCGTTCCCTTTCACCACCGAGAAATCACGCACGCGCTTTAATAAACGGTTGGCAATACGCGGCGTACCGCGACTTCTTCTTGCAATCTCCGCCGCCGCGTCGTCTGCGATCGCAATCTCCAAGGCGTTTGCCGACCGCGTTACGATTTCTTGCAGTTCCGCAGGCGTATAAATTTCCAAACGGTTGATAATCCCAAACCGATCGCGCAAGGGGGGCGCGAGCATACCGATACGCGTCGTCGCGCCGACGAGGGTGAACTTATTTAATGTGAAACGTATGTTCCGCGCGGACGGGCCTTTGCCCACGATAATATCCAAAGCGTAATCTTCCATCGCCGAATATAAAATTTCCTCCACCGAACGATTCAAGCGGTGTATTTCGTCGATAAACAACACGTCGCCGTCGTTGAGGTTGGTCAGAATCGCCGCAAGATCCCCCGAACGCTCGATTGCAGGTCCGCTCGTGAGCTTGATCGCCGCGCCCATTTCGTTAGCAATAATATGCGAAAGAGTGGTCTTTCCAAGCCCGGGAGGGCCGTATAAAAGTACGTGATCGAGCGCCTCGCCGCGCGCTTTCGCCGCCGCGATATACACTTCGAGGTTCTCTTTCACCTTTTGCTGACCGACGTAATCCGCCATCGTTTTCGGACGCAATACGTTCTCTTCCGCGTCGTATTCCGTTTTCGTGCTTACGACAAGACTTTCCTCGCCGTAGTCCTCTTCTTCAAACATAACCGCTCCTTATCGCTTCTTATATACCGCCCTGCAACGCCTTGCGAATAATTTCTTCCGTCGTCGTCGCGCCCATATCGTGCGCGCGTTTCACCGCCTGCACGCTTTCGTTTTTGGTAAAGCCCAAGCCCATCAGCGCGGACACCGCCTCGTCGTCCTGCGCGGACAGGGGCAGACTACCCGTTTCCATAGCCACCGTAAACGGATCGCCACTCGCGTTCATTACCTCTGCCGCGGAGATCTTGCCGTGCAATTCGAGTACGATCTTTTCCGCCGTCTTTTTGCCCAAGCCTTTTACTGCGGAAAGTCTTTTCACGTCCGCCGTTGCAACCGCCTGCGTAAATTCGTCCGCGGAAAGTCCGGTTAAAATGGCGATACCCATTTTCGGACCTACCCCCGAAACGGAAATCACTTTCAAAAACAGCTCCTTTTCTTTTGGCGTGGCAAAGGCGAACAGCGTTACGCCGTCCTCTTTCACCTGTAAATAGGTATAAAGCTCTACTATCTCCCCCACGGTGATTTTACGGAACGCACCGCCCGAGCAATACGCCTCGTAGCCAACGCCCCCCACTTCGATAATCGCCGTTTCCGACGTAACCGTCAATACTCTGCCTTTCAAATACGCTATCATAATTTACCCTCTTTTTCTTCTTTTCTCCGCCTCGGCGATAATCTGCACCGCGGCTTTATCGGCGTTCTTGCCTTTCGTTCTCGTCATATTTCCCACCGCAAACAGTTCCCCAAAACGGCTCGTGAACGCGTGGCACAGCGCCACGCCCAAAGCGTCTGCCGCGTCGTCGGGCTTGGGTACGCTTTTGAGCTTTAACAAGGAAGTTACCACCGCCTGTATCTGTTTTTTATCCGCTTTCCCGTACCCCGTCAAAGCCTGTTTGATCTGCATAGGCGTATATTCATACAATTTACCGCAACGCTTGACGCAGGTCAAAAGCGCCACGCCGCGCGCGTGCGCCACCGCGATACCCGTGGTGATATTTTTGGAGAAGAACAGCTCCTCCACCGCTACCTCGTCGGGGTTATATTTATCGAGAATTTTCGTGATTCCCTCTTCGAGCATAGCAAGACGCACGGGCAGGCTCTCGTCTTTTGGCGTGAGCACCACGCCGCAATCGACCGCCCGACAATTTCCCCGTTCGTCCTTTTCAATGATCCCATACCCCAAGGTCGCAAGCCCAGGGTCTAACCCTAAAATAATCATACCGCTTTTATTGTAGCGCAAAAGCAAAAAAAAGTCAAGCCTTATTCACGCCGTCAAAAATTTTTCGAAAAAACAAGAAAAAAGATGGCAGAGGTGGCTTGACAAACGTATTTTTTATGGTATAATATCTCGGCAACGGGCGGGATCGCGAAAACTTCGCAAAAGGAGATTTCGTTATGAAAGCAGGTTTTATCAAGTTATTCAAGCGGTTGGGGCTCGACTCCCTCCTTTGGGAGTTACTCAAAAGACTGCTCAGCGGTCTGATTAAGAAACTGACGGGCTATTGCGAACGCCTGTCAGGAGTCTTAAACCGAATACTCGCTTTACAAGGCGAAAACGGGTAAAGCTTTGGCTCGTTGTGTAAAAAGCGACGGGAGCGGTGCGTTTCAACGCACCGCTCCTCGTTCTTTTTTCACGATAAATTATTCTGCCGTGATCGCGTTAACGGGGCATCCGTCTTCGCAAGCGCCGCAATCTACGCATTCGTCGTTGATCACGTAGATACCCTTATCGCCGAGCGAAATTGCGCCGACGGGGCAGGTATCTGCGCACGCGCCACAAGCTACGCATTCGTCGTTAATTACGTGTGCCATTCCTGTTTACCTCCGATTTTTTTCTTTACTGTATATATTATATCATAATTTTCGCAAATAGTAAACGTTTTGAAAGTGGAAAATCTTGAAAACCCGACGCTTTTTTTAATATCCGCGCAAGCGACGCACCGTTTCCACCGTCAAACGCGCCGCTTTTTTTATGTCCTCTTCCGTGTTCGTCCTGCCCAGACTAAACCGCACGCTTTCCTTTGCCTGCGCCTCGCTCAACCCCATTGCCGTGAGCACGTGGCTGGGTTTCACCGACGCGCTCGCACACGCCGAGCCTGCCGCAAGACATACCCCCTGCAAATCCATATTATATAAAAACGCCGTATTCTCCACGCCCGCAAAGCGCAAATTCAGAATGGACGGCAACGCGTTTTCGCTATTCCCGTTCCTCGTTACTCCGTCGAGCGAGGAAATTTCTTGCATAAATAAATCGGAAAGAAATTTTAACTTTTCATTCGACTGTGCCAGCCCTTTCACCGTCTTTTCATACGCTTTTGCGAGGGCGACCACGCTCGGCACGTTGAGCGTACCGCCACGCAAGCCTCTTTCTTGCTCGCCGCCACCGACTAGCTTTTCCACTGCCACGCCACTTTTAATATATAGCACGCCGCAACCTTTCGGTCCGTAGAATTTATGTCCCGAAAAGGAGAGCATATCCACCCCCCATTCTTTCGCGTTGATCGGCATATACGGCGCGGCTTGTACGGCGTCGGTAAAAAACAGCGCGCCGTGCTCGTGCGCCATTTTCGACGCCTCTCGCACGGGCTGTAACACCCCCGTTTCGTTGTTCGCCGTCATCATCGCTACGAGCGCGGTATTTTGCGAAAGTACCTTTTCCAGCTCGCAAAGCTCCACTTCGCCCTTGCTATTCACGGGCAGATAGACAACCTCAAACCCCTCTTTTTCCAGCGTTTCCGCAGCAAACAACGCGGCGTGGTGCTCAATCGCGGACACGATCACCTGCGTTTTGCCCTCTTTGCGCTTTGCCCTCGCACCGCCGAGGATCGCCCAGTTATCCGCCTCCGTACCGCCCGACGTGAAATATACCTCGCTTGCTTTGGCACAAATCAACTCCGCAACGGTATCGCGCGCAAGGTCCACCGCCCCCATCGCCTTTCTGCCTACGGCGTGCGGAGAATCGGCGTTACCGAAAAACTCCGTATAATAAGGCGCGATATATTCAAATACCTCTTTATCCATCGGCGTCGTCGCCGCGTGGTCTAAATAAACCGTGTTTTCCATATATTGTTATTATAACTTTTTCCTTTTCTTTTGTCAAGCCTGCGCGTCCGCTTGCTATAAAAACACCCCTTTCGACATATTTTTGAAAAAAATTTGCACAAACCGAAAAAAATTTTCATAAAATACTTGCTTTTTTGTTAGAAAATATATTATAATAAAGAAAATCGACGGCGGAACGAATACAACCGTCGATCGGAAATACATTTTTTTGGGGGTTCTTAATATGAACGTAAACGGAGAAAACATTCGTAACATTGCCATCGTTGGACACAGCGGTGAGGGTAAGACGACGCTTTGCGAAGCGATGCTCTTTAACGGTGGCGCGATCGACCGTATGGGCAAGGTCTTGGACGGCACGACCGTTTCCGACTTCGACGAGTTGGAAAAGGCGAAAAAGATGTCTATTTACACGTCCTGTTCGTCCGTCGTATGGAAGGACGTGAAGATCAATATCCTCGATCTCCCTGGGTACTACGACTTCGAGGGCGAAAGAAACGAGGGCTTACGCGCGGCAGGCGGTGCGTGTTTGGTAATCGGTGCGAACGGGGTACTCCCTATCGGCGCGGAATCGATCGTCGATCATTGTTTGAAACTTGGGAAACCGCTGATTATCTTTATCAACGGTATGGATAAAGAAAACGCCGATTATCTCGGCACGGTGCAAGCGTTACACGCAAAGTACGCAGGTAAGATCGCGCCCATTCAAATCCCGATTATGGAAAACGGTAAAATGCAAGGCTGTATCAACGCCCTGCAAGAACGCGCCTACCTCTTCAAAGAGGGCGGTCCGCAGGAAATACCTATTCCCGAGGATATGCTCGCGCAGGTTGAGGAAATGAAAGCGTCGTTGATGGAAACGGCGGCGGAAAACGACGAAATACTCCTCGATAAATACTTCGAAACGGGCGAGCTTACGCGCGAGGAAACTATTCAAGGCATACGTATCGGTATTGCGTCCGTCAACACCATTCCCGTTATGGCAGGCTCGGCGTTACAAAACCGCGGCGTTATTAACCTGATGAACGAGATCGTTACGTACATGCCCCGTGCAAGAGAAAGAAGAACGTCGCTCGTAACCGATCTCTCGACGGGTAAAATGTTCAGTTTCCACACGGACGCGGACGCGCCCTTTGCCGGACAGGTATTCAAGACGGTGATCGACCCTTATTCGGGTAAACTTTCGTATATCAAGAGTTTCCGTGGCGTGTTAAAGAGTGGCTCGACCGTTTGGAACACGAACACGGAATGTGAAGAACGTATCGGGCAGGTGTACCTGCTCCGCGGTAAGAAAATGGAGCCCGTGGACGTACTCGCGGCAGGCGATATCGGCGCGGTGAATAAGCTGGGCAACACCAACACCGGCGACACCCTTTGCGAGCCGAGCTCGAAAGTACAGTTCGCCCCTATCCACTTCCCCAAGCCCACGCTGTTTATGGCGGTTACGGCGGAAAAGAAAGGCGAAGAGGATAAAGTGTTCGCAGGGCTTGCCAAGCTCAAAGAAGAGGACTACACCTTCTCCGTGGAAAAGAACGCCGAAACGGGCGAGATCTTGCTCGGCGGTCAGGGCGATATCCAAATCGAAATGCTCGTGAAAAAGGTAAAATCGCGCTACGGCGTGGATATGAAACTTTCCAAACCGAAAGTGGCTTACCGCGAAACGGTCCGTGGCACGACAGAGGCAGAGGGTAAGCATAAGAAACAATCGGGCGGACACGGTCAGTACGGACACGTAAAAATCAGATTCTCCCCTGCCGAAGAAGATTTCGTATTCGACGAAGAAGTGGTCGGCGGCGCAGTACCGAAAAATTATTTCCCTGCCGTGGAAAAGGGCTTGCGCGAATGTATGGAGCACGGACCGCTGGCAGGATATCCCGTGGTGGGCTTGAAAGCGGTGCTGTACGATGGTAGCTATCACGACGTAGACTCCAACGAATTGTCTTTTAAGATGGCGGCGGCGATTGCGTATAAAGAGGGTTTGAAGAACGCGAAACCTGCGCTGTTAGAGCCCGTGCACCGCTTGAAGATCGCGATCCCGAGCGATTATTTGGGCGACGTAATGGGAGATATCAACAAACGCCGTGGGCGCATTATGGGCACGGACACGGAGGGCAATTCCTCTATCGTTACGGCGGAAGTTCCCCTTGCGGAAATCACCGAATACACGATGGAATTGCGTTCGCTCACGCGCGGTAGCGGTAAATTCGTTTCCGAATTCCTCGCCTACGAGGAAGTACCGTTCGCGCTGGTGGATAAGATCATCGCGGAGGCGCAAAAAGACTAATTTCAGCTTTTGCGTTTCGTAATGAAAAGAGCCTTTCGGATAACCCCCTCCGAAAGGCTCGTTTTTGTTTGCTTTTGGCTTGCGTTTGTGCTATACTTATCGTATGAAATATTCCTACACCGCCTTATACGAAAAAAACGCGGCGTTTTATAACGCCCGTCCGCGGCTCAAAGCCGCCCTCTTATACGCGAACGTCGCGCTCACCTTTATATTCTTTATCGCTTACGGACTGTTCGTGGCGGTGGCGATCGGCGACGAATACGCTGCGGAGGATTTAATGAAAATACTCGGCGCGCCTGCCCTTTGCCTGTTTTTGGTATCGCTACTGCGAATGGCAGTGGGCAGAGCTCGACCGTATAGCGAGCAGGGCGCGAATATCAAGCCTATGTACGAAAAAAAGGGGGACGGGAAAGGCTCGTTTCCCAGCCGACACGTCGCCTGCGCGTTCGTGATCGCCTGCACTATTTTGCCCTATTCGACGGGGGCAGGTATTTGTTTATTGCCTCTCGCGACGGTGCTTGGCTACGTCCGTTTCGCCGTCGGCGTGCACTACCCCTCCGACCTGTTCGGCGGTGCGCTCCTCGGTGCGATATGTGGATTATCGATAATGTTTATTTAATCAATTCGTCCAAGGTTACCGAAAAAATTTCACAAAAACAAGCAAGCTCGATATCCGTTACGAACCTCTGTCCACTTTCAATTCGTTGTATTGCGTTTTTATCTAAATCCACGCCCAAGAGCTGACACTTTTCCGCTAAAATCCGTTGCGACATTTTCGGAATAGATTTTTTCCTCAACGCATAAATTTGCGCACCGCAGATATTGTTACTTCCATTTTTTGCTTTGTTCTTAAACATATTATAAAAATATTCGTCCTTTTTTGACATTCAGTGCTTGACAAATATAATTATAGTCTGTTATAATTAAAATATGACATTCGATGAATGTCATATGTGAAAAAGGAAGTATTTATGCATTACGTTATTACTGATATGTTTATAAAAGAAATTCAAGTGCTTGAACGGGAACGTGTAAACAACCACGAAATCGAAAAAGCGGAAACGTTGTTAAAAACGTTGAACGATGAGCAGAAAAAAGCATTTGAAAAATATATTCAAATGCAAAGTTTTAACAGGTTTAGCGAATTAGAAAAAGTGTATACTCTTGCTTTTCGAAAGGGTTTTCTCCTCGCGCAAGAGATTTATGAACCGAACGAATAAAGATAGAGTCGCCCGTTGTTTCCAACGGGCGGCTCGTTTATTTACAATATTCCGTTATCGATCAAGGTATTCGTTAAAACCGCCAAACGTTCGGGCGAAAGCGTTTCGCCGCGCGCCTTTTCGTCTACGCCCGATTCGGCAAGTACTTTCTTTGCCGTTTCACGGGAAACTTTGAAGAAATTGACGAGGTTGTTTTCCAACGTTTTTCTGCGATTCAAAAACGCGCATTTCACCGTCTGACGGTAGGCTTTTTCGCTTTTAACTTGTATTCGTCCGCGTTCGAAATCGATTTTCACTACCGCCGAATCCACGTTCGGACGGGGATAGAACATATTCCGCGACACCCTTTTCACGATTTTGGCGCGTCCTTTCAAGGCGATCGCCGCCGTGATCGCGCCGTATTCGGGCGTATTCTCTTTCGCGCAAAACCGCTCCGCGACCTCCTCTTGCACCATAATCGAAATGCCCTGTACCCTTTCGCTTTCTTCGAGCAGCTTGGTTACGAGGGGCGTGGTGATATAATAGGGCAGGTTCGCTACCACCGTGTATTCCCCGATCTCCTCTTCGAATTTTTTCAAGTCGATCTTATTGAAATCACGGAAAATAACTTCCACGTTCTCCAACCCCGACAGCGTTTCCGCTAAAACGGGCTCTAATTGCACGTCGATATCGAACGCGTACACCTTTTTTGCTTGCTTGGCTATCGCGCGTGTGAGCGTACCTGCACCGCAACCGATTTCCACCACCGTCGTTTCCAAAGTTACACCGCTCGCGGTAACGATAGAATCGAGCAGATTTCCGTCCGATAAGAAATTCTGCCCGAATTGTTTTTTCATCTTAAAGCCGTGTTTTTCGAGTATCGCGCGCAATTCGCTCATTTACTGTTCTCCGCTATCGGTGATATAACTGCGTATATAAAGTGGAATTTTCACGCTTTCCGCAAGACGTTTACAAGCCTCCACCTCTTCTTCCCCGATACAATCGACGATCGAAAAGCGGCATTTCACGCCGTTTCTACGGCAAAGCTTGGCAAACTCCACGATCGACGCAAACGCCGTTTCCCCGAACTGCGAACGGCAGATCGGTTGATATTTCTCCGTGCACGAGGCGTTGAGCGAAACGTTCACAAGATCGAGTTTGCCTTTCAGCTCGGGCGTGATATCCCGTTTGTTGATAAGGTTGCCCTGTCCGTTGGTGTTCAGGCGCGTGGTCAGTCCGCGTTCGTGAAAAAAATCACACAGTTGTAACATTTCCGCCGTTTTATACGTCGGCTCGCCAAAACCGCAGAACACCACTTCCTTATAGCGCGTCAGATCGCCTAAACCGTTCGCCGCCGCAATCACCTTTTCCACCGTCGGATCACCGTTTTTCAGCCATAAATAATACCCATAGTAACTGTCGCGCTCGTTGCGTACGCAGAAATCACAGCCGTTCGAGCATTTATTTGTTAAATTCACGTACAGCTTACCGTCGAGCACGTATAAATACGTATCCTTACGGTTATTGTTTTGCTGTTGTTTTTGCTTTTTCTCGCTTTTATTCTGTTTGGGCTGTTGCGGCTGTTGCACGGGCTTTTGCTGTTGTTGCTGTTGCTGTGCGTTTTGGTTATTGCCGTTTTGGTTGTTACCACCGCCCTTGCGGTGTTTTCTACGTCTACGACGACCGCCACCGTTACCGTTACCGCCCTGTTGCGCGTTCTGTTGTCCGTTTTTAGTTTCTTCCATAATTCTCCTCCGTAAAGCTTTTAATGGAGTTTGAAAAACAGCCTTTCGGCGTTTTCGAGTATTTGTTTTTGCATTTGCTGACTCGTCGTTTCTTTTAGCTCGGCGAGCTTTTCCACCACGTGCACCACGCGACAGGGCTCGTTCGGGAATACTCCGCGATAGGGCTCAGGCGTGAGATACGGGCAGTCCGTTTCCGATAAAATGAGGGGGGCAGGTATGCGACGAACGCTGTCAAGCACCTTTCTTGCGTTCTTGAACGTGGACGTGCCGCCGAACGAAAAGCTCAATCCCAGCGCAGCGAAACGATCGCTCATTTCCGCGGAATAGGAATAACAATGCATCACGCCGCCCTTTTTAAAAAGGTGTGCGTTCTGTTCCAAAATCTCCACCGTTTCCTGCGCCGCGTCGCGACTGTGGAGCACCACGGGCAATCCCACCCTATCGGCAAGCTCCAACTGACGGATAAACAGCTCCCGTTGCAGTTCTTTCGAGGGGTTGTTGTCGTAGTGATAATCGAGCCCGATCTCCCCCACCGCCACGCATTTTTCGTGGCTGCAAAGATCGGCTAGCTTATCAAGGTCGCCCTCTTTATATTTATCCAACTCGCACGGGTGAAATCCCACGCAAAAATACACGCTTTCGTAAGTTTCTGCGATCTGTTTCGCTAGAATAGAGGAATCGAGCGAGCACCCCGAGCAGATCATACGGTTCACGCCTGCCTGCTCCGCACGGCGAACGACTTCCGCCACGCCGTCAAAATTATCGTATTCGGGATCGGTTAAATGACAATGTAC
>JAZNEZ010000151.1:0-4106 GCA_045588875.1 Candidatus Scatosoma sp.
TTTTAATTACCGATACACGCCCCGGAACTCGGGTTCCGAGGCATCTACCAAATATATGATAAGGGGGAAAATGATGAGCTTATTTTTGTCGGCGCTCTCCGCAACCGATTTACAAATATATTTTAACACGTACGCAAAAAAAAGTAAAGAAAAAAGATTATAAATTTTGAAAAAGTTTTTTCTGTTACAAAACGAACATTTTTTGTGAATATCGACAATTTTTTCCTTTATTTTTGCCGCATTTGCGCAAAATTTGCGCAAAAGAAAGATTTTCCTCGTTTTCCAAGGGAAACGGTTATTCAAAAACTTGACAGAAACACGGAAATTTGCTATAATACGTATACTATAAATTATATACGGAGGCTTTGAATATGAAAAAGATCAAAGTATTTCTTGTTTCTCTTTTAACGGTTGTTTTGGCTATGTTCTGCTTGGCAGGCTGTGGCAAAACGGGCAAATACGTGGCTACGGCTTACAAGATCGGTTCGACTACGACGGAATTGACGGACAGCACGTCGTACGTGGAATTGAAAAGCGACAACGTTGCCGTTGTTTCTATCGACCTGAAAGTTACTAAGATCGAGGGCGAGGGCACGTGGAAAGATGGTGAAGAGAAGAACACCGTGGTGATTACGGTGAGCAACGTGCCTTATACCGTAACGATCGACGGGAATGCAATGACACTCGATTTGGGTATTGCAGGTTCGATTATTTTAGAAAAATAAGAGCGTAACAACAACGCCTCGGAATGCAAACTCCGAGGCGTTTATCGTGTTACATAAATCGACATAAAAAACAGCAAAGCAGGACGGAAACGAGGTAAGAGAATACGGCGATTGCGAGCGCAAGCGTCATTTTTTTGCGCTTTAAGCCGGCAAAGTACACCGCGCCGATATAAAAGATCGTTTCCGACGAGCCGTACGCCACGCACGCGCAACGCGCGATATACGAGTCTACGCCGTATTTCGTTAAAACGTCCGAAAGCACCGCAATCGCACCGCTCCCCGAAAGCGGTTTCACGAATAATAAAGGCGCAATCTCCGCAGGTACGCCGAAAAAGGAAAAGAGGGGCGTGAGCCATTGAATAAGCCTACTTTCCACACCGCTCACTTCCAGCAAAAGGGTAAGCATCGTTACCGACGCGATATAGGGAAAAATGGAAAGAACGAGGGGGATCGCGCCTTTCACGCCCTCGGTAAAACTGTCGTACAGCGGTACTTTTTTAACGAGCGCGAAAATAAACGAAACCAAAAACAAAAGAGGCACGGTGAGGGCGAAAACGTAATTCATCAAATACCTGCCCCCTTCGTCAATAGTTTTTTCGTCGCTACGATTGGCTTAATTTTGCGCGTTTTCGGGGGAATGAGCAAGCGTACCAAGACCACGGCAAGCAACGTGGAAAACGCGGTGGTGATCAGCGTGGGAAGAATAATATCCGCAGGGGCGACACTATGTAAAGCGGTGCGTACGCCGATAATAGAGGTAGGAATGAGCTGAATAGAGGTGGCGTTGATCACGAACAGCATACTCGACGAATATTCCGCACTTTCCGATTGATCGAGCAACTTTGCCGCCTTAATGCCGTAAGGGGTGGCCGCCCCCGAAATGCCGAGCAGGTTCACGGACATATTCATACAAACGGCGTCGAGCGTTTCTACGTCCTCCGTTTTGAACAGTTTTTTTGCAAGCGGTTGCATCAATCGCGACACCGCGCCCGTTACGCCGCTATCTTTCCACACGTTCATAAGTCCCAACCAAACGGCGTAGGTAGAAACGAGGGAAAAACATAAAGTGGCACTTTTCGTCGCGCCCTGCAAGAGGGTAGGCAGAAAAGTTTCGGGGGCGAGAAAGAGCAAAAGCAGGCTCGCAAGCAAAAATATGACGGAAAAAAGTGCGTTCATAGCACTACTATATGCGTAAACGACGGGGAAAATGATAGAAAAAACAGTTTACTTTTGCATTAAAATAGTGTATAATAAAGCACGTAAAGTATCATAGGGAGTAAAACAATGGCAAAGAAACCTTATTACATCACTACGGCGATCGCCTACACCTCGGGTAAGCCGCATATCGGCAACACCTACGAGGCGATCCTCGCCGACGCGATCGCGCGGTTTAAGCGCAAGCAGGGCTACGACGTATTTTTCCAAACGGGTACGGACGAGCACGGTCAGAAAATTCAGGAAAAGGCGGTTTCGGCAGGGGTAACCCCCCAAGCGTACGTGGATAATATCGCCGGCGAGATCAAGGGAATTTGGGATCTCGTAGGGACGTCGTACGATAAATTTATGCGCACGACCGATCCCGATCACGTGAAACAAGTATCCAAAATTTTCAAAAAATTCTACGATCAAGGGGATATTTACAAGGGATATTACGAGGGTATGTACTGCACGCCCTGCGAGTCGTTCTGGACGGAAAGTCAGCTCGTGGACGGCAAATGCCCCGATTGCGGTAGAGAGGTTAAGCCGGCGAAAGAAGAGGCGTATTTCTTCAAAATGGGCAAGTACGCCGATCGCTTGATCGAGCATATCAACAAGCACCCCGAATTTATTCAGCCCGTATCGCGCAAGAACGAAATGATGAACAACTTCCTGCTCAAAGGCTTGCAGGATCTTTGCGTGTCGCGTACTTCGTTCACTTGGGGCGTGCCCGTGGAGTTTGATAATAAGCACGTCGTTTACGTGTGGCTAGACGCTTTGACGAATTATATCACGGGTATCGGCTACGACGCGGACGGAAATCACGGCGAGAAATATAAAAAATATTGGCCTGCCGACCTGCATTTGATCGGCAAGGACATTTTGCGTTTCCACACCATTTACTGGCCCATTTTCCTAATGGCGCTCGGCGAGCCGCTCCCCAAGCAGGTGTTCGGACACCCGTGGCTCTTAATGGGCGACGGAAAAATGAGTAAATCTAAGGGCAACGTGATCTACGCGGACGATTTGGCGCGGCTGTTCGGCGTGGACGCGGTGCGTTATTTCGTGCTCCACGAAATGCCGTTCGATAACGACGGACAGATCACGTGGGAGCTCGTTTGTGAGCGGTTCAACACCGAGCTTGCGAACGTGCTTGGAAACCTCGTGAGCAGAACGGTGGCAATGATTGGAAAATACTTCGGCGGTACGGTGGCGCGCTCGCTGACGGAAAACGAGGAAATGCCCGACGCAGAGTTTAAGGCGACGGTGACGGGCGCGGTGAAAAAGGTAGTTGCCAAAGCAGACGAACTGCGTATTGCGGACGCGATCTCCGAAATTTTCACCCTCTTCCGCCGCGCGAATAAATATATCGACGAAACGATGCCTTGGGCGCTTGCCAAGGACGAAAACAAAAAAGCGCGACTTTCCGACGTTTTGTATAATCTCGCCGAGGCAATTCAAATCGGCGCGTCCTTGCTTGATAGCTTTATGCCCGAAACAAGCGCGAAAATTTTTGCGGCGTTCGGAGGAGAGAGCCGTGGAATAGAAGAATGTGCAACGTTCGGCTTGAAAGAGAGCGTAACGGCGAAAACCGTTCCGCCGTTGTTTGCGCGTATCGATTTCAAAACGTTAGAGCCGGAGATCGAAAAGATCAGAGCGGCGCAGATCGCAGAGGCAACGGCGCAAACGCCCGCGCCCGAAAAGACGGAAAAAGAAGAAAAAGTACCCGAAATCACGATCGACGATTTCGCGAAAGTACAGCTCCGCGTGGGCGAGATCATAGCGTGCGAAAAGGTGGCGAAGTCCTCGAAATTACTGCATGAAACGGTGAAGTTCGGAAACGAAGTACGCTCGATCGTTTCGGGGATTGCCAAGCATTACACGCCCGAAGAAATGGTAGGTAAAAAGGTGGTGTTCGTTACCAATTTGCCTGCAAGAAACGTTTGCGGCGTGCTTTCCGAAGGTATGATTTTGGCGGCAGAGGACGAGGACGGCAATCTTTCGCTCGTAACGCCCGATAAGGATATCAAGAGCGGAGCGAAGTTGGGCTGATATGTATATCGACGTACATTGTCATTTAACCGATCCCGAATACGATAATTTTGACGGCGTGGCGGAAGTCGTTCGCCGTGCGGAGCAGGCAGGCGTGAACCGTATGATCTGCTCGGGGTGCTCGCTCGATTC
>JAZNEZ010000152.1:0-2040 GCA_045588875.1 Candidatus Scatosoma sp.
TCGCTCGCCTTGTCTTGCTTGCATTTTGCTTTATTTTCGCGCGATATAGATAGGGCAATACTTCGTTGAGCTACGTTTTTTGATCGTCTTGTTTTGCGTTATACGGCGTAGCTGTCGTTGCAAGGCAGAGCCTTGCGGAAACCTTCTGAACTTTGGAGTAAAAAATGAAAAAAATAGCGGTATTTGCGTCGGGTGGTGGCACGGATTTTCAGTCGGTGATCGACGCCAACGAAAAAGAAAAATTTTGCGAGATTGAATATTTAGTAGCGTCAAAGCCCGAAATCGGCGCGATCGCCCGTGCCCAAAAGGCAGGCATACAAACGCTCGTTTTCGATAAATCGGTTTATAACGACAAGGCGGAGTTCTACGCTTGCGTTGCAAAAACGCTGAAACAAAGCGGCGTGGAATTTATCGTGCTCGCAGGCTGGCTTTCCGTCGTGCCGGCAAGCTTTATCAAGGAATTTGAAAATTGCATTATCAACATTCACCCCTCGCTCATTCCCTCTTTTTGCGGTATGGGTTACTACGGGTTAAAGGTGCATAAAGCGGCAATCGACTACGGCGTGAAATTGAGCGGTGCAACGGTGCATTTCGTGGAAGCGGACGTGGACGGTGGCGCAATCATAATGCAACGCGCGGTGGCGGTGGAAAACGGCGACACGCCCGAAAGCTTGCAAGCGCGGATATTAAAGGAAGAACACAGTATGCTGCCCCTTTGCGTAAGGCTATTATGCGAGGGTAAAATCAAAAAATGCGGCAGGCAGGTACGCGTTGAAGAATAATTTGGGAGTAAAAGAATGAACGTACTTATAATCGGCAACGGCGGTAGAGAACACGCTATCGTGCAGGCGATCGCAAAATCGCCCAAAGTAGACAAAATTTACGCAATGAAAGGGAACGCGGGGATCGGAGAAATTGCCGAGCTTGTGAACGTCGATTATTGCGATATCAAAGCGGTAGGGGAATGGTTGGACGCGCACAAAGAAATCGATTACACGGTGATCGCGCCCGACGATCCGCTTGCGCTTGGGCTTGCGGACGAGCTGGAAAGCCGTGGACACCGCGTGTTCGGGCCGAGAAAGAACGCCGCGATTATCGAGGCGAGCAAGGCGTTTTCCAAAGAGCTGATGAAAAAATATAATATTCCCACCGCGAAATACGAAACGTTTTCCGATTACGAAAAAGCGAAAGCGTACGTGGCCACCTGCGATATTCCCGTGGTACTCAAAGCGGACGGGTTAGCGCTTGGAAAAGGTGTGCTCATCTGTAAAACGCGCGAGGAGGCGCAAGAGGGGCTGAAAGAGATGATGCTCGATAAAAAATTCGGCACGGCAGGGAACAAGGTGGTCGTGGAAGAATTTTTGGAGGGTCCGGAAGTTTCCGCGCTTGCGTTCACCGACGGTAAGACGATTAAGCCTATGATTACGAGCTGTGATCACAAGCGCGCGTTTGATAACGACGAGGGCTTGAATACGGGCGGTATGGGCACGTTTGCGCCTGCGCCTTTCTACGGCGAGAAAACGGCGCAAGAGGTTATGGAAAAGATTATGAAACCTACCGTGCAAGCTATGAACGCGGAGGGGCGTACGTTTAAGGGCGTGCTGTATTTTGGGTTAATGAAAACGAAACAGGGAATGAAAGTGATCGAATACAACGCCCGTTTCGGCGATCCCGAAACGCAGGTGATTTTGCCTATGCTCAAAACCGACCTGATGGAAATTTTCGAGGCGATCACGGACGAACGGCTTGCGGATATCGATATCGAATGGGAGAGCGGTGCGTGCGTGTGCCTTGTTCTTGCGAGCGGTGGCTATCCCGTGCAATACGAAAAGGGTAAGGAAATCAGGATCGGGGATGTGGAGGAGGGCATCGTTTTGTGTCACGCAGGCACGAAGATTAAGGACGGAAAGCTCGTAACCGGCGGCGGTAGAGTGCTCGGCGTGTGCGCCAAGGGCGAAACGATTGAAGAGGCGAGAAAAAAGGCGTATAAGAACGTGGAAAAGATCACGTTTGAGAAAATGCACTATCGCAAGGATATCG
>JAZNEZ010000153.1:0-2633 GCA_045588875.1 Candidatus Scatosoma sp.
AAAAGCGATTATGACCTGTGTGGTGCTCGTATGGAATTATTTCGGTCGGAAAATATTTATTTTCCGTTCTTGAAAAAATTTTAATTTTTTTGCCTCTGAAACGTTGAGTTTTTGTGAAAATAGGTGTATAATAGATATGTAAAAAATAATTCGTACAAAAGCTTGACAAAATGCGCCGTATCTGTTATAATAATAACCGTGAGAACCACAAGGGGCGGCGCGCGGATACGCGTGTACCGCCTGTTTTTGGGAAAACGGGCTTATACATAGGAGGAGAAAATGATGACGGGACGTATTCATTCTTTCGAATCCTTTGGCACGGTAGACGGCCCAGGGATACGGTTCGTGGTATTTTTGCAAGGTTGTCCCTTGCGCTGTCAATACTGTCATAATCCCGACACTTGGAAAGTAGGTGGCGAGGAGTATACGGCAGAGGACGTAGCGACAAGGGCGCTGAAATATAAAAACTATTTCGGCGATAACGGCGGCGTTACGGTTACGGGCGGTGAGCCTCTGCTCCAAATCGATTTCGTGATTGAGCTCTTTGCCATTCTCAAAGCCAAGGGTATTCACACCTGCGTAGACACTTCGGGAATCACGTTTACCCCCCAAAGCCAAGAAAAGCATAAAAAGCTTTTGGAAGTAACCGATTTGTTCCTGCTCGATATCAAGCATATCGACGACGAGGCTTGTAAAAGGCTGACGGGACAAAGCAATCAAAACACGTTGGCGTTCGCGAGATTTTTAAGCGATAACGGTAAAAAGATTTGGATACGTCAGGTGCTCGTCCCCAATATCACGGACGACGAGGAATCCCTCAAACGGACGCGTGCGTTCTTGGACGAACTGAAAACGGTAGAGAGGGTGGAAGTGTTGCCCTATCATACGATGGGCGTCGTGAAATACGAAAAGCTCGGAATAGAATATCCGCTCAAAGGAGTGGACGCGCCGACGAAAGAAAGCGTGGCGAAAGCGAAAGAGGTTTTAAGAGGACAAGGATAAGTGAAAGAGAAATATCAAGAACAATTAAAAGGGCTTTGCTGTGTGGAAATCAGCGGTGAGTCGTGCGCGAATTGTTTGACGCTTATGCCGATTTTACAAGAGCTGTGCTCTAAGCGCGACGATATCAAGCTCGTGCATATCGAGGCGGACTATTCCACGACGGAACTTATGGAGGAATGGGACGTAACGCGCGTGCCGACGATCCTTTTAATGGAGGACGGTGAAATTTTCGCGCGATGCGCAGGCTTTCAGCCGGAGGAGATTCTTGAAATCTGGTTGGACGCGAAAATAGAAGAGCGCAAGAATAAATAATCAATAAGGACAAAACCCGAGAGGGGAAATAATATAGTCAAAAAAAATTATTAGGAGTACTGACATGATGCAATACAAAGGTTGGGAAGGATTTGTTCCCGGAAAATGGTGCAACGACGAAATCGACGTGCGCGATTTCATTCAGCACAACTACACGCCGTATGAAGGCGATTCGAAATTCCTCGCTCCGGCAACGGAAGCGACGAAAAAGCTTTGGCAGATCGTATGCGATTTGTCCAAGAAAGAACGCGAAGCAGGCGGCGTTTTGAACGCGGATACGAAGATCGTTTCCACGCTTACCTCGCACGGCGCAGGGTATCTTGACAAAGACCTCGAAACAATCGTAGGTCTGCAAACGGACGAACCGTTCAAGCGTTCGTTGCAACCGTTCGGCGGTATCCGTATGTCGGAGGGCGCGTTGGAAATGTACGGTTATACGATCGATCCCCAAGTTAAGGAGATCTTCACGAAATACCGCAAAACGCACAACGAGGGCGTTTTCGACGCGTACACGCCTGAAATGAGAGCGGCGCGTTCCGCACACATTTTAACGGGCTTGCCCGATGCTTACGGTCGTGGTCGTATTATCGGCGACTACCGTCGTGTGGCACTTTACGGTGTCGATTACCTCATCAAGAAAAAGGAAGAGGATAAGCTTGCGATCAACGGCGATATGACGCCCGATAAGGTGAGAAATCGCGAAGAGCTTGCCGACCAAATCAAGGCGCTCGGCGCGCTCAAAGAAATGGCTGCTATCTACGGCTGTGATATTTCCAAGCCCGCTGAAACGGCGCAACAGGCAATCCAAGCATTGTACTTTGGTTACCTTGCGGCGGTTAAGGACCAAAACGGTGCGGCGATGTCCATTGGTAGAAACACGACGTTCCTTGATATTTATATTCAACGCGACCTTGACAAGGGCATTATCACCGAAGAAGAAGCGCAAGAATTTATCGACCATTTCGTTATGAAACTTCGTATCGTGAAGTTTATGAGAACGAAAGAATATAACGAACTTTTCTCGGGCGACCCGACGTGGGTTACCGAATCTATCGGCGGTATGGGCGTAGACGGACGTTCGCTCGTTACCAAGACGGCGTTCCGTATCTTACATACGCTTGACAATCTCGGCCCCGCTCCCGAACCCAATCTTACGGTGCTTTGGTCGAAGAGATTGCCCGTAGCGTTCAAGAGATATTGCGCGGACATTTCCATTCGTACCTCTTCCATTCAATACGAAAGCGACGATTTGATGCGTCCCGAAATGGGCGACGATTACTGTATCGCTTGTTGCGTAAGCTGTATGCGCGTTGGTAAGG
>JAZNEZ010000154.1:0-6823 GCA_045588875.1 Candidatus Scatosoma sp.
TTTTAAATATTAAATCAGAAATGTATTCTCCAACTGGCTTATATGAACGAAAATGTATAGAAATTATAACGAGCAATGAATGATATGCACCCTAAATGTAGGGTGTTCATGGGGGATTTTAAGTAAGTTAATAAGATTACCAACCTACTCGGATTCCCTTTTTTACTTTATATTGCGTATTGCGGTGGGGCTGGCATGGTGCAAAATACAAGATTGTTCTATATCCTTTGATGGAAATTCGCCATAGAATTTAGTATTTTATTAAAATAAGATTAAGGATTCTCATTTGCTTATTTTAATTTGTCTCCTTACCGATCGTTAGATCTGCTTTGAAAAAGCGGTAAAATTGAGACAAAATAATTTTTAAGCGCTTTTCTTAACCTGCTTAGTTTTTTCTATTTTTCGCTTTATTTTTTCGCCGTTATTTTTCTCACAAGGAGTGCAGTTATCTCCGCCCTTGGGCGTCTTCGTGGCCGATAAATGCTTTCACTCGTTTCGTCTCTACAAATCATCTTCAACGCGAAAAAGGTTGTCGAGCGTTTGAAACAGTGGCAGAAAGACCCCACGGAATTGCATAGATTGCAAAGAAACGCTTGGAGGGTGCATAGCTTATACGGCAGTGAGCAAACCGCCGACGTACTTTGGGAATTACTCTGTGAGAAATTCCCGCAGTTAAACAATAAAGTAAGATAAAAACGGGCGCGCCATTTTTGAAAATGGCGTGCCTTTCGTTTATGCGTGTTTTTTTAGCCAAGTGCCTTTGATGTAACGGATGGTAAAGAAAGTCGCTCTGAACGCCCAGTCGCAGACCATTGCAATCCATACGCCGCTTACGCCCATTGCCAGATATTTTCCAAACACGAAACTTAATCCCACGCGGAAAACCCACATAGAAAATACCGATATAATCATAGGAAATTTCACGTCGCTTGCCGCACGGAAAGCATTTGCCAAAGTAAAAGCAAAGGGCCAAATGGTGCACACACAGATGCTGTGGAAGAATAAGAGTTGTCTTGCAATCGCGGTGGATTCGGCGGACAGATTATAAAGCCCGACGAGATGTGAAGAAAAAATACATAAAATCGCAGAAATAACCCAAATACAAACGTAGGTAAGCCCGACTAACTTCCGCGCGTATTTTTTTGCTTGCTCCTTTTCCCCTGCGCCGATACATCTGCCGACCACGACGACCATTGCCAAGCCTATGGCGTTCCCAGGGATATATTGTAGCGAGGTGAGGGAGTTGGAAACGGCGTTGGCGGCGATTTGAATTGTACCGAAACCGGAAATCAGACTTTGCGTGATGACCTTACCGAGTTGAAACATTCCGTTTTCCATGCCGTTGGGTATACCGATACCGCAAATACGCTTGATATAAGTAGCTTTCGGTTTATAGCGGAAGAGCTTTTCCACGAAGATCAAGTTGCGTTTATCCTTTACGAGCAACAGCATTATGAACGCGCCGACGATACGGGAAAATAAAGTAGCGATCGCCGCGCCGGCAACGCCCCAACGGAAAACGAAAATCAAAAGCGCGTTTCCGCCTACGTTCAAAAGGTTCATTACGACGGAAATCACCATAGAAACACGCGAATTGCCCATTGCTCTGAAAACAGAGGCGCAGGCGTTATACAGTCCCAAAAAGGGAAAGGAGAGCGCGGTGAAGAGAAAATATATCTTTGCGTGCTCCATAACCTCGGGTTCGATACTTCCGAAAATCAAGCGTAAAAGGGAAATACGAAAGGATAAGGCAAGTGCCGTAATCCCACACGCGACGAGAAAAACGATCCAAATCAGTTGTTTAGACGCCTCTTTCGCCCCGTCGTAGTCCTTTTGGCCGATCAGTTGCGAGATGACGACCGCGCCGCCGCCTGCAAACGCCGAAAACAGATAGACGAGCAGTAAATTCACGGTATCCACGAGGGAAACGCTCGAAACGGCGGTTTCTCCCACGCTCGATACCATCACCGAGTCCACCATACCGATTGTGATCGCAAGCGTTTGTTCAATCAATAGGGGGATAATGATACGCGCCAAGTTTTTTCTTGAAAACAACATAGTTTTTCGCTCCGATAATAACGCTACGAATATTATATCACAAGCGAAAAATTTTTCGTTATGCTTTTGCCGAAATAAAGTTGCACAAAAGATAGATTTTTGTTATAATGTATACAGAGGATAAGCCTATGCGTTATAAAATGAATTTTGTCAAATATAAAGAAAAAACCTTTCCCTATCATAAGCACGAATATTACGAGGCGATCATTTTCTTAAACGGCAAGGGGCGCGTTTCGTTGGAAGATAAAGAATATTCTATCAAAAAGGGGAATATCGTCGTCGTTCCGCCCCATTGTACGCACGGCACTATTTCGGAGGACGATTTGCAAAGTATTTATATTGCAGGGGATTTCGGCGGTATTTTCAACTTCAAATCTCCCGTTATCCTTTCCGATAACGACAAGGGCGAGGGCGCTACCCTCGTTACTCTCATTTATAACAACCGTTACGGTAATCAGGAGTATATAAACTCGTTATGTAGTGCCTACGCTCATTTCATTTTGCAAAACCTAAAAATAGAGGACGATATCGGGCAGGCGGTGGGCAAGATCGTGGAGGAGATCGTGAACAGCTTTTACGACAGTAGTTTCCGTTTGAACGCCACGTTGATACAAAGCGGCTATGCAGAGGATTATATCCGCGCGCATTTCAAGAGGATTACGGGTAAAACGCCCAACGCGTTTTTAACGGAAATCAGAATGAAACACGCCGTGCACCTTATTGAAATATATAAAAACGCGCTCTCCCTTTCGGAGATCGCAGAGCTTTGCGGATATACCGATTATATCTATTTTTCACGGAAATTCAAAGCAGTCGTGGGCGTATCGCCGCAACGATACAAAAACCGATTAAAAGGGGATTTTTCTTCTTGATATCCTAAAACCCTTGACGATTTTTTCAAATAGTTGTATAATAACAAACGTAAAGCTTATTCGGAGGCAAAGAATGACGGTTTTCGCTTGGATATTATTTATTATTTCCGTATTGAGCGCACTCGTTGCGCTGTACGAATGGTTCAACGAAGAGAACGGTTTGGTCGCTTTTATCGGCTCGGCGGCGTGCACGGTGTATTTGATTTTCTACTTATTTCTCACGCCCTTTAACACGTACGTAACTTGGGGCTATTTTATCGGCGTATGCTTAGTTGCCTTAGGCGGCTTGTTGTTGCGTAAGCTCGGCTATTTCATCGGTTTCAGCGTTTACGCGATCTTTTTTGCTTTACTTTTATTTGCTTAATGCGAAATTTACTTAAAAATAACACGGCGTTCACAATAACGTGAAACGCCGTGTGCTTTTATAAAATCGTATTTTACGGTCTTAAACCGCTGCCGCCTTGGAGGGTGATCGTTTCGCCCGTGATATACGCCGCCTCGTCCGAGCAAAGGAACACGCAAACGCCGCCCACGTCCTTTTCGGGATCGGCGAATCTGCCCATAGGCACGCCCTTAATCGTCTGCGCATAGCGTTCGGGATATTCTTCCTTGAACTTCTGCAAGCCCTCGGTCATAGCAAGGGGGCAGATCACGTTCACGCGTACGCCGTCGGGTGCCCACTCGGTCGCCGCAACGCGCGAAAGACCGCGAATACCCTCTTTTGCCGCCGCGTACGACGATTGCGCAATACGCCCGAATAAACCTGCGCCCGAGGCAAAGTTGATTACACAGCCTTTCGTTTCTTTAAGATAGGGGAACGCCTCGCGCATATAGAAGAAGGTTGCGTAGATACCCGAATAGATAGCAAGGTCAACGTCCTCTTTGGTGTGATCGACGAGCATTTTACCCGACGCCGACGCTTGCGCGTTGTTCACGACCGCGTCGATCTTGCCGAATCTTTCCACCGTTTTGGCTATCACGTTCTTGATCGCCGCCTCGTCCGCGCCGTCCGCGGTAACCGTAAGTACTTCGCAGTTATAAGCCGATTCCAGCTTTTCTTTTGCGGCAAGGAGAGTGGACTCCGTTCTACCCGTGATCACGACTTTCGCGCCCGCTTTTGCAAACGCCGTGGAAAGCCCGAAACCGATACCTCTGCCGCCACCCGTGATAATCACGACTTTGTCTTGTAAAGAAATCATAAATAAATCCGTCCTTTTATTTTTTTATACTTACAGTATACACTCTTTTTTCTTTCTTGTCAATCGCGTGCGATTGATTTTTGAATGAAAGAGTTATTTTATTTTTTCTCCATATTCATCTACATATCCCCATAAATAATCGGGAGTAATATCCAAGATATCACATAAAATTTCAATTTGTTCATAATTTAATTGAAATTTACCGTTTTCATAACGCGCATAAGCAGGTTGCAAAATTCCCATTTTTTGAGCGATTTCTTTTTGCGTTAAATTTTTTATAAGTCTGGCTTGTTTCAAATTGTTACCGATTTTTTGTGATAATGTTATCATAGTTGTTTGTTTATAACATAAAATGTTATACTTATACCCTTTTTAACAATTATAACACAAATTGTTATAAATCGTTGACTTATAACGTTTAATGTTATAAAATATAGGATAGGAGGTACATACAAATGAAAAAAGAATATACACTTGAAGAAATGTTTTGCGGTATGCCACGGCTGTTAGAGGTATTTCAAAGCTTAAAACACCAAATTCGGTGGTTTGCGCAGAATAGTTGGGGCGAGGGGGTTACGAAAGAGGACGTAATTAAAGAAAATCAGCCACTGTTGGAAACGGCAAAAGATCTTTCCATAATCGATATTAAGATTGCGTATTATTTACGACATCTAGACGGTTGGTCAGATCGTAGATTATTGCACATACTCGAAGATTTTTTCGACGCGCAGTGCGATTGTAAAAACGCGCTTTTTGAAACGGACGAACACTATGATCCTTTGCGAAAACCCCGTCGAGAATACGGAAAACGCAAAAAAGAATAAAAATTCCAAAAAAAACCTTGGATAGGGCGCAAAATACCTTGCCAAGGCTCGTCCTTTATGCTAAAATAATATAGCTAAAAAATTCACACTCGCTCATTGTGCGCAATCCGTGTCCGTAAAATCTTTCAATGCGGACGTCGTTGCGAGCCAACGCAAGGCGAGGAGGTTTAACGGAGGTTTGAATTATGGCAGTTATTACTATGAAGCAGCTCTTAGAGGCAGGCGTTCACTTCGGTCATCAGACGAGAAAGTGGAATCCCAAAATGAAGAAGTACATCTTCGCGGCAAGAAACGATATCCACATTATCGACTTGCAGGTTACCGCTAACTTGATCGAAGAGGCGTATTCGTTCGTTTGCGAATCGGTGAAAGAGGGCAAATCGGTACTTTTCGTCGGTACGAAAAAGCAGGCGCAAGAGGCAATCAAGGAAGAGGCGGAAAGATGCGGTCAGTACTACGTAAATTCCCGTTGGCTCGGCGGTTGCTTGACCAACTTCAAGACGATGAGAAGCCGCGTAGAGCGTTTGGAAAAGCTCGAAACGATGGAAGCTAACGGCGATTTCGACCTTCTTCCTAAAAAGGAAGTTATGCTCCTTAAAAAGGAAATGGAGAAATTGCAGGCGAACCTTGGCGGTATTAAGACGATGAAGTCTATGCCTGGGGTTATGTTCGTGGTCGATCCCCACAACGAGGATATCGCGATCAAAGAGGCGAAAAAGCTCGGCATTAAGATCGTGGCGATCACCGACACCAACTGCGATCCCGACGAGATCGATTACGTGATCCCCGGGAACGACGACGCTATCCGCGCAATCAAGCTCATTTCGTCGGTAATTGCGAACGCGGTTATCGAGGCGAACCAAGGCGCAGAGGCTGTTGTTTCTGCGACGGAAGAAGTAGCGGAAGAGGCAGAGCCTACTTCTATGGAAGAAGTAGTCGCGGCGGCGGAAGAAGTAGCGACGGAAGAAGAAAACGCGTAAGTTTTCCGATTGTAAATTATAGAATATAAGGAGATAAGAATTATGGCATTTACGGCAAAAGACGTAATGGCGCTCCGCGAAAAAACGGGCGCAGGCGTTATGGACTGCAAAAAGGCTTTGACGGACGCAGACGGCGATATGAACAAGGCGGCGGATCTGCTCCGCGAAAGAGGTATCGCAAAAGCGGAAAAGAAAGCGTCGCGTATTGCGGCGGAGGGTATCGTAGCTTGCTATATCGACGGCAAAACGGGCGTTTTGGTCGAGCTTAACTGCGAATCCGACTTCGTTGCGAAGAACCCTCAATTCTCGGAGATCGCAACGGAAGTTTCCAAAGTGATCGTAAAAGAAAACCCTGCTAACGTAGAGACGCTTTTGGCTTGCGCGTGCGCAGGTGCGACGGTGGAAGAATATTTGAAAGGCAAGATCGCGATTATCGGCGAGAAGATCGCGGTAAGACGTTTCGTTCGCTATGAAACGGACGGTTTCTTGACGAGCTATATTCACCTTGGCGGTAAGCTGGGCGTTATTTTGGATATGGCAGGCGAGGCAACAGACGCTGTGAAAGAAGTTGCGCACGACATCACCCTTCAAATCGCGTTCACGAAAGCGGCGTATTTGACGAAAGACGAGGTTTCCGCCGACACGCTCGAAAGAGAAAAGGCGGTGCTCAAACAGCAGGCGATCAACGAGGGTAAGCCCGAGGCGATTGCAGAGAAGATGGTTATGGGTAGAATTAAGAAATTCTATGAAGAAAACTGTCTTGTAGAACAAGCATTCATCAAAGACGATTCGAAGAAGGTTGCTGATCTTTTGAAATCGGCTAACGCTTCCGTTAACAAGTTCGCGTTCTACGTTATGGGCGAAGGGCTTGAAAAACGTAATGATGATTT
>JAZNEZ010000155.1:0-1695 GCA_045588875.1 Candidatus Scatosoma sp.
CCGAGGAATACGATTGCGTCCGTACCGCCTGCGATTTGGTGTTCGATCAGATGACCGAGTACTTCGTAGTTTACGCCGTTTTCGTCAAACGGAGTGATGAGCGCAGTCGCGCTACCGTTGAAAAATCCTTTCATATCCTTAATATATTCTCCTTATCAATTTTTTGATAATATCAATCAAAATAACCCTTTGCCGCGAGTAGTTCGGCGAGCAACACCGCGCCACCTGCCGCGCCGCGTAAGGTGTTATGGGAAAGCCCCACGAATTTGTAATCGAACACGGTATCCTCGCGAAGTCTGCCTGCCGTAACGCTCATGCCGCCGCCCTCCATTCTGTCGAGCTTGGCTTGCGGACGGTTATCCTCTTCGAAATAGCGGATAAACTGCTTGGGCGCAGAGGGGAGCGCGAGTGCTTGCGGTTCGCCCTTGAAATTTGCCCACGCAGCGAGGATTTCCTCTTTCGTCGGCTTGTTTTCAAAGCTTACGAACACCGCCGCGGTATGTCCGTCGGAAACGGGCACGCGCAGGCATTGCGCCGTGATCGAGGGGGAGGTTGCGGAAACGATCTCGCCGTTTTCGATTTTACCCCAAATTTTCAACGGCTCTTTTTCACTCTTTTCTTCCTCGCCGCCGATATAGGGGATAATGTTGTCGAGTATTTCGGGCATTGTTTGGAAGGTTTTGCCAGCGCCCGAGATTGCCTGATAGGTGCAAACTGCCGCCTGCTTGATACCAAACGATTTTAAGGGGTGCAACAGCGGCACGTACGATTGCAACGAGCAGTTGGATTTCACGGCGATAAAGCCGCGTTTCGTACCAAGGCGCGCTTTTTGCGCCGAAATAACTTCAATATGGTCTGCGTTGATTTCGGGAATGACCATAGGCACGTCGGGGGTGAAACGGTGCGCGGAGTTGTTGGAAACGACGGGCACTTCCTTTTTTGCGTACGTTTCTTCCAAAACGCGGATTTTCGCCTTGTCCATATTCACGGCGCAGAACACGAAATCGACCTTTTCAGCGATTTTTTCGATATCCGTTTCCGCGTCCAAAACTTTCATATCAAGGTATTTGGTGGGGATAGGACGTTCGAACGCCCATTTGTCGCCGACTGCCTCTTGATAGGTTTTGCCTGCCGAACGGGCGGACGCCGCGAGGACGACCACGTTAAACCAAGGGTGGTTTTCGAGCAAGAGCATAAATCTTTGACCGACCATACCGGTTGCGCCGATCACGCCTACGTTGAATTTTTTCATAATATACGATCTCCTTACGATAAAATAAAAAAGACGGGGAAAGCCCGTCCTAAAAATAGCAAATCCGAATACCCTGATAAGGGGATTTTAAGGAAAATAGCTCATCACGGACGGTGACAGTCATACGGGTATTCTCCCGTATGCCCAGCGCGTTGTTGGACGGAAATACGCGCTTCGGCGGAGATACCCTTTCCCGATGCCGCGTAAGTGGTGCGTTTCGTCCGAAAACGCCGCGCGGCAGGTACTGATGTTCGTCCGCTCCTCTATTTAACGGATTTATTGTATCATATCTCAAACGAAAAGTCAAGATTTTATCAAAGATTTTTTATAAGTTATAAATATTTTTGAAATTGTTCGAAATTTTTCTGAAAATTCCTTGAAATAATCACAAATTTGTAGTAAAATAGAAAGGGTATTCGTGCAAGGCGGTATTTTTTCAAGGT
>JAZNEZ010000156.1:0-9634 GCA_045588875.1 Candidatus Scatosoma sp.
AAACCGTTCGAGCGCAGTATTGAAATGCTGGTTGCAAAGAATGGTACTCGGGCACATGAGCGCCGCTTGTTTGCCCGAAAGAACGCAAAGGTAGACGGCGCGAAGCGCAACTTCCGTTTTCCCAAACCCGACGTCGCCGCAAAGCAATCTGTCCATCACCTTATCCGAGGACATATCCGCCTTAATCTCTTCCACCGAGCTCGCTTGATCGGGGGTGAGCTCGTGCTCGAATGCGTCCTCGAACTCCTGCATAAACGTTTCGTTTTCGGGGAAATGGTAGCCCTTTCTTTCCGTGCGTTCGGCGTATAACTGTTTCAGATCGAACGCGAGCTTTTTAAGCGACGCTTTCACCCTCGCTTTCACGCGCTCGAACTCCGCGCCGCCGATCTTACTTAAATTCGGATTGCTATCCCCCACGTACTTGGAAAGCACGTCCATACTTTCCGCAGGGACGTAGAGCATATCTCCGTCCTTATACGCAAGCGCGATATATTCTTTCGTACCGTCCGTCGTTTCGATCTTTTTCGTGCCGAGCACTTTACCGATACCGTGTGTTTCGTGGACGACGAAATCCCCCACCTCGGGCGCGGAGAACATATCGCCGCGTTTACGGCGTATGCGTCTTGTGTCGGGGGCTTTGGTGTACAAATCGCCCGTACCCAACACCGCCGTTTTACTTTCGTGTAGAACGAAACCTTTATCCATTCTCTCGTCCAGCACGCAAACGCCTTTCAGCTCGGAAAGGCTATCGGGCAGCTTGACGGTAGAAATATATTCCTCCGCAAGGTTTTCCGTCATTTTAATAGCGCGCGCGTTTTCGCCACAATACAAAAGCACGCGATATCCTCCGCGAAGCCAGTTTTTGATATCGGTGAGTAGCGTGGGAAAGCCGTTGAGGTATTTGGAGGTCGGCGTTGCCGAGAAATTAAAAATTTTGAGCGGCTCAAAGAAAAAGGGATTGCCCGTGAACGTTTGCAGAGCAACTCTGCGCACCTTTTGCACGCCACTTAAAAACCGCTCGCGATCGATATACTGCCTAAGAGTGAAATCAAACGCCTCGCCCCCCTCTTTCAAGCGGTGAAAGCGTTCCTCGTGTTCTTTATACAGTCCGTTTAATTTATCCCAAAGCCCTTTGCCCTCGTCGAAGATCAGTACGGCGTTTTCGGGGAGTACGGAGAAAAAGTCCGTCGAATTTTCAAGCAAAGGCAGAACGAACGACGAGCTTATCTGCGGATCGGAAAGTATTTCGTCCGCGATTTCTCTTGCACGGGTATATGCCTCCGAGGTCTTAAAAGACTTCACGCACTTATCCAACGTTTTTTCGATATTTTGTCTATCGCGCTCGGACACGATCACGTCCGTTGCCGATAGAATTTCCACTTTCGAAACGCTTGGCAATCGGTTGCCCGTAACGAGGTCGTAGGGCTTGATCTTCTCGATCGTATCCCCGAAAAAGTCCACACGAACGGGATTTTCCGCACCCACGGGGTAAATATCCAGAATATCGCCACGGAGCGCAAACACTCCCTGCGTTTCCACTTCGTAGTTGCGCGCGTAGCCCATTTGCGTTAAGCGCGACGGGAGCGCGGTGAAATCGTATTCCTCGCCCTCCGTCAAGGTGATCCTTTGCAACGTTTTGGGGAAAATTTGAATGAGCGCGTCGATCTCTGCGACCGTTATATCGCAACCGCTTTGCAGGGCGTGTATACCGCTCAAACGCTTGAACAGAGAGTCCTTGGAAAGCGCTTTGCGATAGAGCAAAACCTCGTCCTTTGCCGCGAGTACTTCCGTTCTTTTTCCCGAAAGCGCGGCGATATTTTCCGCGGCTTTTTTTGCGGAAATACTATCCGCCGTGATATACACGACGGGATTTTCAACAAGCCCTGCCAAGAGGTATTTTAAGGAATCGGAAACACCGAAAACCGCCGTGGGCGTGCCGCGGCGGATCTCTTCTGTAAACGAGGGGTATTCCCCTCCCAAATTTTCAAAATTGAAAAAATTACGTTTCATATTCCTTACTAACGAAGTTTATTTTTCGTTCGTTTGATTCCACGTGGGGAACAGTTCGCGCCAGACGTCCGTGTGTGCCTCGCAGTCGAGATAGTGTGCAAAACGATCGGGTGCGTCGACACCGTTCGCAGCGTTTTTGTACATATTCGCAGACTTCTCGCAAAAAGCATGCCAACCCTCTTTCCAGTTGCCGTTTTTCAGCTCTTCGTTTCTATCGTAGAACGCGTCCATAATCTCGTCGTACTTTTCGCCCTTGGCAAGCTCCAAGCCAACCTCTTTGATCTCAAAAGGAATAAAGCGTATATCCACTTTTTTGTCGATTGTCAATTCCACCAAGAGCCCCGTGTACCAGCTTTCGCCATGTCCGTCCCAACAGAAATGAAAATTGCCCTGTCCGTAAAGGATATGTCCGCTCTCAAATTCCTCATAACAACCGATACAATGGCTATGCTGTGTGAGCACCACGTCCGCACCGCAAAGCACCATTTCACGGCACAAATTGCGAAGTCTGGGCGAGGGATAACGACAATGCTCTTTTCCTCCGTGGTAAAGCACGATCACGTGATCGGCGTTTTTCTTCGCCTCACGGATATCCTGCATCGTCAGATACGGATCGTAAGGATTTGCGCCTATTCTATCGGGCAATGCATACGAATATTCGTGCTCGCACACATTGACAACCGCTATTTTTTTACCCTGTTCTTCTATGTAATAAATTTTTCTGGAATCGGTATCGTTTTCACCGATTCCCGTATACGGAATCCCTACGCGATCGAGATTATCCGTCGTGTCGCGCAAACCCTTAATACCGAAATCAAACACGTGGTTGTTGGAAAGCGCAACGTCCGTCACGCCTAACTTTTTCAAGGCGTCTGCACATTTTGGATCGGCTTTTAAGCAAGGTCCGAATTTTTTAATTCCCGTTTCCGCGTGGGTCAGCGCACATTCAAGGTTTACGATAAAACGGTCGGCGGTTTTCACGCAGTCTGCCACGTCGTTAAACAACGCTTTAATATCACCCTTTATGAACAGTTCGTTGACTTCTTCTTTTTTTGGCGTAAGATCTGCCGCTATCAAAATTTTCATAACAATTCCCTTTCTTTAATTAAATTTACCCATTACCTTTTCAATCGTTTCGCCTTTGGCGAACTCCGCCGCCGCCGCACCCGCTTTTTTGCAAGCCTCGGCAAACAGGTCGTAGTCCTCTTTTCTGATTTCCGAAAGTACGTAATTGATAATAGGAATATTCACTGCCTCGTCGCGAATTCCCACGCGTATGCGCGCAAAATTCGTCAAGCCTGTTTCCCCGATCACGCTACGCATACCGTTATGCGTGCCTGCGCTACCGCTTGCACGAATACGCACCTTGCCTTTGGGCAGGTCGTAATCGTCGTAGATCACGATCAGCTTTTCGGGCGCAATCTTATATTTGGACATCAGCTGTTTCACCGCTCTGCCCGAATTGTTCATGTACGTGAGCGGACGGGCAAGAATGATCTTTTCGCCGTTTACGTATGCCTCGGCGACCGACGCTTCGCATTCTTTCTTTTTGAATTTCGCACCGAGCGTTTCCGCCGCGTCGCCCACGGCGATAAAACCTACGTTATGAAAGGTTTTTTCATATTGTTTTTCGGGATTTCCCAAGCCTACGATTAAATACATATTTCTCGTTTTAATAAGCAAGCCGCCGCCGTTTTTATCGCGACAGCGGCTTTCCTTTTCGTGATAATTAGTCGTATAATTTGGACATTGGTTTATCCAAATATACGTTCTCGATCGCCGCGGCAAAAATATCCGCAACGGTGAGGACTTCGAATTTATCGAGTTTCTTCTCGTCGGGCAAATGAATGGTGTCGAGCATAACGAACTTCGTGATCGCCGATTTTTCCAAACGCTCGATTGCAGGTCCGCTCAAAATCGCGTGCGTACAACCTGCGTATACCGCCGTTGCGCCTGCGTCCTTGATTGCCTGCGCGCCCTGACAAAGCGTGCCTGCCGTGTCTACCATATCGTCGATCATAAGACATCTCTTGCCCTTGACGTCGCCGATAATGCTCATAACTTCCATAACGTTCGCCTTGGGACGACGTTTATCGATAATGGCAAGAGGTACGCCGAATTTTTCGGCAACCTTTCTCGAACGCTTCACCGCGCCCACGTCGGGAGCAACGACTACGTCGATATCCTGTTTCGCAAAATAATTATAAAGCGTAGGACCGCCGAGCAGATTATCCACAGGGATATCGAAAAAGCCCTGAATTTGATCGGCGTGCAAGTCCATCGTCAGAACGCGGTCAGCGCCTGCGTTCGTCAAAAGATTTGCCACGAGCTTTGCTGTGATGGGATCGCGCGAACGCGCTTTTCTGTCCTGACGCGCGTACCCAAAGTAAGGCACGACCGCCGTAATACGCCCTGCCGACGCGCGCTTTGCCGCGTCGATCATAATGAGCAGTTCCATCAGATTGTCGTTGACGGGCGAACAGGTGGACTGGATAATAAATACGTCTCTGCCGCGTACCGTTTCCGCGATGTGTACGTTGATCTCACCGTCGGAGAACGTACCTACTTCAATGTCGCCAAGCCCTGTATTGAGCTTTTTCGCAATCGCTTCCGCCAAAGGGCGGTTTGAGTTACCGCAAAATAACTTGATTTCATTGCCGTGAGTTATCATATGTAACCTTCCTTAATTATTTTTTCCGCCGTCCGTCGCTTTTCCGCGATCGTACGGTCGGTTTTTTCCACTGTTTCTATTACCTATAATATAATACCCGTTTTAACAAATTAAGTCAACAAAATAAACGGGCATTTTCAAATTTCCTTTTGGGAAAAATTCTCTTCCGCCGACTTTTTGCGTTCCTTGTCCTCTTTCTGCTTTTGTCGCATTGACGAGAAAAAGGAGGTAAGCAGTGCCGAACATTCCTTTTCGGAAACGCCGCCAACCACTTCCGTTTTATGATTGAGCAAATTCGCCTCGGCAAGCGCGCCCGTTAAAGACCGCCCCTTTTGCTCGTACGCACCGAAATATATCTTGTCCACCCTTGCGTTCAAACACGCCCCCATACACATCGGGCAGGGCTCTAACGTTACGTACAATTCGCACCCCTCGGGCAAACGCCAAGACCCGAATTTTTTGCAGGCTTTATCGATCGCCATCATTTCCGCGTGTGCGGAGGCGAGCTGTAATTTCGCGCGTCGGTTATAGCCTCTTGCCACCACCTTGTCCTCGTATACGACGACCGCGCCGATCGGGACTTCTCCTTGCGAAAGTCCACGCTTTGCCGCCTTGATCGCCACGCGCATAAATTTTTCTTCTCTGGAAAGTTTTTTCATATGTCTTTTTCGTATTCCTTTGACAGATCGTATAATGCGTATCCGTTTTTTTCAATAATATCGCCTAACGCGTTTTCGCCGAGTGGGTGCTCGAATTTATCCGAGCCTGCCTCTATCGTGAACGAGGGAATTCCAAGCGAGCGCACGCACCAGTCCTTATACCCACCTGCGCTCCCTTTGGCGTATGCAAGCGGATAACCCGTAGATAGCGACAACACCGACGCAAGCCTCTTATCACGGGGGCAGGTACGCATTGACTGATAAAAATACCAGTATATCTCCTCACCCTTGGTATGATAGCTCACCGTGTAATTGGGGTTGATTTTTTTCGTGAATTTTTTCAACGCCTGCGTTTCGGGCTCGGAAAAGGGTTTCTCGCCGATATAATTTTCCGCGCCTGCCTGCCGCGTGTTTTTCGTTCCCTTGCCCCAAAGCGCAGGAAAGTTTACGTTCAAATCCACCCCTCTTGCGTTCGCTTTCCAAAGGGAAAAATCTGCGCTACCGCCGTTTAATTCAAGCAGATAGTTTTTATCCCGTTCCCTTTTCACGCTGTCTATTCCGATTTCAGAAAGCAACGCTCCGTCGGGATTGACGAGGGGCAATATCCAAAGCGTACCTTTGCAAACGCCCACCTTAAAATGGTGCAAAGCGAGCCGCGCCGTGATATACTCCCTGCCGTGTATTGCGTATTGCGCGATTCCCACGGGCGCGCCGTCGCCCACTTTGATAGCATAGAGTTTTCTACCCAACACGCTTTTGCCGATAATTTCCTTTTCCGCGTTTACCTTTTCGTAAAAATCCGAAACGATTTCATAAATATCCACGCAATCAATATACGCAAGTAAACGGAAAAAGTTTACCTTTTTTTGATTATTTATGATAGGTTGCGCCTGCGTTGATCATAAAGGCGCGGTAGACCTGCTCGGCAAGGATCACGCGCATCAGTTGGTGCGGAAAGGTCATATCCGAAAAGGAAAGCTTATAATCCGCCGCCCGTTTTACCTCTTCCGAAAGTCCGCACGACGAGCCGATAATAAAGCTGATATCCTTGCCCTCGTCCGTCAGTTTTTTGATTTTCTTTGCCAAACCCTCGCTCGAAAGCTTTTCTCCCTCCACCGCAAGCGCGATCGTATACCCCTTACAAGCACGCAAAACCTCCCAAGTTTCCGCCTCGGGATTTGCGCCCTCGGGCAGTTCCTTGATCTCTACTTTTGCAAACCGCGAAAGGCGTTTTACGTACTCTGCAACCGCCTCGCGATAAAAGCTTTCTTTGATTTTTCCGACGACTACGAAATATATTTTCTGCATACTATCACAACCCGTTTACAAGCACCGCAAGCCAAGTGATCGCGCACACCACGAGCCCTATCGCCGCGCACAGGAAAAACCGTTTTTGCTCCGTTTTATCCGATTTATCCGTTTTCTCCCGTTTATCGAACGAAAACACCCATACGAGCGAGCCGCTCAAACAAACCGCCGACACCGAAACGATTGCGACAAGCATAGGCGTAGAGAACGCGGAAACGCCGAATTTGGTGAGCGTTAAGATCAAAGCGTTATTCAAAAAATGGGATAATATGGTGGGAAATATACTACCCGAGCGAATCGCCACGAGCGCAAACGCCGCGCCACAACAAAACTGATACAAGGTCTGCGCAGGGTTTTGGTGATAGAGCGCAAACAGCGCGCCGCAAAGGAGCACCGCGCCCGTTTCCCCAAAACATTTCAGACCTTTCAAAAGTACGCCGCGGAACATAATTTCTTCAAACACGGCAGGGATAAGCGCGACGACGATCAGCACGCCGACGAAACCAAGCCCCTCCATATTCGGCAAGGCAATCCCTGCGTCCTGATACCCGAATCTTTCCAAAAACTTCAAAAACAAGGCGTTGAGTTCGGACAAGGACAAAAGCCCTATCTGTATTGTAAGTGCCAACAAAAAATAACGCGGTTTACATTTTTGCTCCTTAATCGCCTCTTTCACAGGCGTCTTCGAAAACCGCAAAGCCCAAAATGCCGTGATTGCGAACGCGATTTGCGGCAGTAAATACCCGACGTATAAATACCAGTCGGCTTGGGCATAGTCCTTTTCCTGCGTTACGCCGACGATTATTAAAAATAACACGGATAACAGCGTGGGCAAAACGGTGGCAACGGAAAACGCGATCCCCGACGCGGTTGCCGTCGTAGGCTCGCCTAAAAATTTTCCGTTCGTTCGTTGCGTATTTTTTTGCATACGTTTATTATAACAGATTTTATTGCTTTTGCAAAACAAAAAACACAGGCAATCGGAGAATTTTTTCCTTTCGTCTGCGTTTTTATCCGATCAGCTTTTCGCGAAATTCTTTAATGATACGGTTTTCTATCCGCGATACCTGCACCTGACTTACTCCGATCTTTTCCGCCACCTCACTCTGCGTCATATCCCGAAAGTATCTTAGCACGATAATTTTTTTATCCCGTTCAGGCAAAGAGTCGATCGCACCGCGGAGTAGCATTTTATCCAACCAGTCCTCTTGATGATCCTCGGCAGGCAACGTTTCGATCAGTTCTCTTTCCTTGCCGTCCTTGAAGTCCGCACCGCTATATAGCGAAACGGGCATTTTCGACGAGCCCATCACGAACACCGTTTCCGCCTCGTCCAGTCCAAACTTTTCCGCAATCACGGAAATAGCCGGCTGTTTGCCGTTTTTCAGCGTGTATTCCTCGATAAACAGATTGATTTCTTTCGCCGTTTGTTTCATTGCCCGTGATACTTTCACACTACCGTCGTCGCGCATAAAGCGTTTGATCTCGCCTGCGATCATAGGCACGGCGTAGCTGGAAAATTTCACTCCAAAACTTTCGTCGAAACCTGCGATCGCTTTCAAAAAGCCCATACAAGCAATTTGGAAAAGATCGTCGTAGTCCACGCCCTTACCCAAATACCGTTTCACGATACATTTTACAAGCGATACGTTATGCTCGATCAACGTTTCCTTTGCCTTGCTATCCCCCGTTTTTGCGCTACGGATATATTCGATTGTAAGCTTTTCGTCAAGCATCAGCCCGTAACCTTACCTCTCCGTTTTCCTCTATCCCAATCTTTTTCGACATACGCACCTGCGTGCCCTTTCCCCGTTCGCTACTCACGGAAAAATCGTTCATAAACGTCTGCATAATCGTAAAGCCCATTCCCGAACGCTCCTCATCTGCAAGCGTCGTGAAAAAGGGAGTCAACGCGCGATCGACGTCCTCTATGCCGCAGCCTTGATCGGTGATGCGGATATGTAGCGTGCCACGCGCCTCGTTCGTATCCGTACTACATTCGATATATATTTTCTGCTGGGTACTGCCACCGTTATATGCGTGTACGATACAGTTCGTTACCGCCTCGCTCACCGCCGTTTTGATATCCGAAAGCTCGGTAAGCGACGGATTGAGCGAGAGTGCGAACGCCGCCACCGCGCTACGTGCAAAGCCCTCGTTTTCACCGATTGCCGCAATTTCAAGTTTCATATAATTTTTCATTTTTGCCTCCTGCTTTCCTCTGCTTTTCAAATTTTGGGAATCAGCGAATACACGCCGCTCATAGACAATATTTTGTCCGTGTTTTGCGAGGGGTGCATTATGTAGCTTTGCACGCCCAAACGCCGCAACTTTTTATATCTTCCGATTAAAAACCCGATACCCGTCGAGTCCATAAACGACACCTCGCCCAAATCAAACACCGCGCGCTCGCTCTGCGCGTACCTTTCCACGAGCGAATCCGCCTCCTTTCTAACGGCGGCGGCGTTGTGCTCGTCGAGCTCGCCTACGAGCTTGATATATAACACGCCGTTTTGTCGGGTTGAACAAATCTTCATACGCATTCTCCTTAGATTTTTCCGCTCAAAACGGATATGGCAATATTGTAAAAAATCCACGAGGAAAAATTTTGCCAAATCAAGCCGAAAAAAAATTTCTTTTGTCGAAAAAATTTTTTGATTTTTCATAAAAAATTACTTGACTTTTCTATCTAAATCGTTTATTATAATCAAGCATTATGCATTGACGTTTGGGCCTTTAGCTCAGTGGTCAGAGCTGTCGGCTCATAACCGATTGGTCCGCGGTTCGAATCCGTGAAGGCCCACCAAATTTAAGGCAATACCGCACAATGTTGTAACAGAAATTGCGTTAGCGTTTTCGAGGGAGAAAAAGGCGCTTTTTTGAGATAATAGCGTGCCCTATTATAAGAAAAAGCAACGTGTTTATCCCCGAAAACGGTAGCAAGTTCTTTTATCGTTATTTGTAAGGTGTTGCCTTAGCTCCATAT
>JAZNEZ010000157.1:0-1904 GCA_045588875.1 Candidatus Scatosoma sp.
CCTCGCTGTCGTGCATACCCACGCCCGTGGCGTTGATCAAAAGGTCGTAGGCGCCCTCCTCGGGCTCGCTTGCCGCTTGCACTTTGAGTTGCTCGCACACCTCGGTTAATTCCTCTTTATTCCGACGGTACATATACACCGTTGCGCCTGCATTTTTGAGCGCCGCAGCCACGCTCCTGCCCGAGCCGCCTGCACCGAGCACAAGCACGCGTTTACCGCGAACTTCCAAACCTGCCGCCGCAAGCATCAGCAAAAAGCCTACCCCGTCGGTGTTATAGCCTTGCCTCGTTGCAGTGATCACCGTGTTTACCGCACCGCACGCGAGCGCGTCGCCTTGTACGCCGTCAAGATACTCAAACACGTCCCGTTTATAAGGAATGGTAACGTTAAAACCGTCGAAATCACCCATCAGCCGCCGCATCGCGTTATCGAACTCGGCAGGCGATACGGAAAACGTTTCGTATTCGCACGCCACGCCGAACGCGCCTAAAATAAAGGTGTGTATCTCTCCGCTCGTCGATTTGGAAACGTCCTTTCCCACGAGCCCTAACCGTAATTTTTTCACGTTCATCTCACACCTGCCCCACTTAATACGCTTGCACGCCCAGCTTATCAAAGAAATCGGGGAAAGAAATCGCGCAACAATCGGGATCGATTATATTGCCACCCTTTTCTGAGGCAATCAACCCCACCGCACCCGTCATTGCAATACGGTGGTCGAGATAACTGTTCACGTTACCGCCCGTAAGTTTCTTCTTACCCTGAATTATAAACCCGTCGGGCAATTCCTCGCAGTCGCCGCCGATATTACGGATCAGCTCCGCCGTCGTTTTCACCCGATCGCTTTCTTTCACGCGCAATTCCTTTGCGCCCACAATACGGCTTTCTCCGTCCGCAAACGCGCATAAAAGTGCCACGAGTGGCAGTTCGTCAATCATCGCAGGCACGTCCTCCGCCGTGAGGGTAATGCCCTGCATATCCGATTTTTCCACAAGTATATCCGCCGTTTCCTCGCCGCCCGAAACGCGCTTATTGAGCAGGGAATATTGCACCCCCAACCTATCAAACGCCGTTAAAATACCCGTGCGCGTGGGATTAATTCCCACGTTTTTACAAAGGGTTTTGCCTTTGAGCGCGCCGAGCGCCATAAAATACGCCGCCGAAGAAATATCCGAGGGCACGCATACGTCGACTGCCGTGAGCGTACTCTTTTTCACTTTCACGCTGTTGCCGTCCACGCAAATATCCGCCCCCATCGCCGCGAGCATACGCTCGGTGTGGTCGCGCGATTGCACGGGCTGAGAAACCACCGTTTCCCCCTCCGCGGAAATTCCTGCAAGCAACACCGCGCTTTTCACTTGCGCCGACGCGATTTTAAGTTCCACTCTCGCGCCACGAAGTTCGCTCGGATAAACGTACACGGGCGCGCGCCCGTCCGTCGTTTGCACCTTTGCTCCGAGCAAAGTGAGCGGCTCTGCCACACGGTTCATCGGTCTTGACGAGAGGGACTCGTCGCCGTAAAGCCTAGCGTCCACGCCCTTGCCTGCCACAAACCCCGTGAGCAAGCGAATAGTCGTACCAGAATTACCGCAATTCAATTCCGTACCCCGACGGAAACGGGGCGTACCGCTCACGCGGAGCGTTTTTCCGTCCACCTCGATCTTTGCGCCCAGCGACCGCATACAACGGCAGGTAGAAACGCAATCCTCGCCCATCAACGCGTTGGTGATCACCGCCTCGCCGTCCGCGCCGCTATTGAGCATAATCGCGCGGTGGGTGATCGATTTATCCCCAGGGAGCTCAAACTCGCCTTCAAATCTATCTCTTGCACCTATTGAAAGCATACCTGCCCCCTCCGTTTCATTTCTTCCGCCGCCCTTTCAAGCGCCGTGCGGTAATCCTCA
>JAZNEZ010000158.1:0-2393 GCA_045588875.1 Candidatus Scatosoma sp.
AGCTGTCATTTTGCGATTTTCCAGAACAAGTAGGTTATTCCTTTCCTCCAAAAATAGAGATAGTCTTTTTCCGTTGACTGAAAAGTTAATAAGGAGCTTGAAATGAATATTTACGAATACATAAATGGTACAGAAAATGAAAAGCCTTTGGACAGAATCGTAACGGACGGGGGATTTTGTGGGATTTTCAGAACGATCGGTTGTATCGGCGACAGTCTGTCTTCGGGCGAATTTGAATCGTGCAAGGCGGACGGTACGAAAGTCTATCACGATTTTTACGAATATTCTTGGGGACAATTTATCGGCAGGAGCTGTGGGAGTAAGGTATATAATTTTTCGCGCGGTGGAATGACGGCGAAAGAATACGTGGAAAATTTTGCGGACAAAATGGGTTTTGGGATAGAAATAAGCTTTGCCAAGCGTATATCATTGCGCTGGGGGCAAACGATATTTCGCACGGCGGAAAAATCGGCTCGACGCAGGACGTATGTTTGGAGGATTATACCAAAAACGCCCCTACGATTGCAGGATATTATGCGCAAATCATTCAAAAGATCAAAATTTTACAGCCTCGGGCGAAGATTTTTTTGGTGAGTATGCCGCAAGGAAATAACGAAAAAGATCCGCTTAGAAAAGAGTTTCGCGATCTTTTGGAAAGTTTCACGAAAATTTTCAATCGAACGTATTTAATCGATTTATATACCTATGCGCCCGTCAACGACGAGGAATATAAGAGCAAATTCCGCTTGGGACATTTAACGCCGACGGGATATGTATTAACAGCGCGTATGATAGAAAGTTATATCGATTACATTATCAGAAAGAATCCTCAGGATTTTTCGCAGGTCGGTTTTATCGGCACGGATTTGTACTATTTTCCAGAGGAAACCTAACATGCAGTTGCAGTAACGATGACGGTAAAAAATTAGAAGAAATATTAAGTGGCTGCAAGGGATTGACAATATATTTTTTATATGCTATAATAATATACGCACTAAAAATAAAAGATATATAAGGAGAAAAAAGATGCAATTCAAAGGCACAACTCTTACAATCAATCCCTCCAAATACGACTTCGTCGTAGACAGCGGATACGATAGCTTTCCCAAAAACCTTACCGTGGTAGCGCCCGAGGGCTGGAACGTGATGATTCTTCAAAACGGCAGGCACGCTTGCAACGGAAGAGATACGTTCACACTTGCCTCGCGCAAAAGCTCGGGACTGAAATTGCCTCTTTTCGGCGACGTGAAAGCGCAAATTATTTTCGCTCGCCACGAGTTGGAAGATTCTTTAATGATCAACGAAAAGAAGATAACCGTAGCCGGAAAAAGCTACACGCTCACGGCGTCATGCAGTTATAAGCTGGTCGCAAAACAGGTTTCGCCGTTGCTTACGTTTATGGACGGTCTTAAACTGAAACCCAACGCTAACGGGGTTATGCTTACGAAGAAAGATATAAATTATATTTTTGAAACCGTTTTACCCAACTTCTTAAAGGTCGGGAGCGCGGGATACGCCGTGCGCGCTCGCACACCGCAGGAAAAGGCGTACCACGATTACATACAGGGCATTTTCAAAACCAAGCTTGCGCAACCTTTTGGCTATGAGGTTACGAGCTTGAATATACAGTATTTTAAGGTCGTTTAATCTACGCTTAAAAAAGCAATAAGCCGAACAGTGAAAAACTGTTCGGCTTGTTTATTTTCCCTTTTGTAGGGTTGTTAAGGCGTTATATAGCATAATGCGGTAGTTCGAGGGCACGGAATCGAGGTTTAAGTATTTTTTGGCAAAAAGCCGCAAATAATGCTTTCGCGTTTCGAGTAAATTTTTCGTACCCAAATGAAATTGTATTTCCAACGCGTACACGGTGTGCGAGCGATAAAAATTCTTAACGTAGATTGCGTCTAAAAGATCTCGGTTTTGGTAGTGGTGCAGATCGTCCTCGTCGATAAAGTGGCAGTACACAGAATGATACGCCCGTTGCACGGATTCATGGATAGGCGAGTTTTCTTTCAGCGCGGATACGATCATTTGTTCTAACGTTTTTACTTGTGGAATTCTTTCTTTTGTTTTCTTCATAGCCATATCGTATCATAAAAAGGCGCGTTAAAAATTCCATTTTTTGGAAATTTTGTAAGGAGGGAGTATGTTATAATAAAGGGGCACAAAGGAGGACGGAACAATGAAAAAGACGGCAGAGGAAGTGTTAAGCAAGATGATAGGGCTCTTCACGGAATACTTGGAAGAACTACGCGATACCAAAGGCGACTTTGCGTACGGAGAAAAAACGGCGTACGTAGAGTGTCTGGAATATATCGACGAATGGGAGGGCGCGGCAAAACACGGTCTGGATTTCGAAGTGGAAAAACGTTTTCCTTTGTAGAGAAACGGTG
>JAZNEZ010000159.1:0-1980 GCA_045588875.1 Candidatus Scatosoma sp.
ATATTATATTTCCTTGTCTTTTTATAAAAGGCGATCATAACGATAAAGAGCACGAGCTCGAATACCGCCTCGAATAATTGCGTGGGTAATACGGGTAAACTTCCGCCGTTGGGTCCCCCAGGATATTGATGTGCCGCGTGCGAGGTCGAGGGGAAAGACACCCCGAAAATACTGTCCGTAACGCCGCCGTAGCAACAACCGGCGAAAAAGCAACCGAGCCGACCCAAGCCGTGCGCGATCACGATCCCAGGGATCAGAATGGAAAAATAGGTGAGTGCGTTGCCCTTTGCCGCCGGAACGAATTTGTGGATAAGAAAAACCATCAAAGGGAAAGAGCCGAGTACGCCACCCAACCACGTGATACCGCCGATCTTCAATTCCCCTGCTTCAATGGAATGGAAAAGGGAGTTGAAGAAAAACGCCGAACAGTACATCACGATCATGCCGACGAGCGACACGATAAACACGCGCAAAAAAGTCTGTGGTTTCACCTTTTCCCGACGGTATAAAAGGAAATACGTTACCAACAAAAAGGCTATACCGCCCAAGACCATCATGAGCGAATACATCGGTATACGGAAAATTCCTAATTCTAAATAACGCAGCATAAATTACTCCTCATTGACGGAAACCCGTATAAAAGCTATACGGGTTTCCTTGTTTCATTTGTTTTTAAGCTTTACGGTTTCGTCCAAGTGGTTATTTGAGAGCCGATCGTCGTGCTACCGTTGCCCTTTGCCCAAACCTCAACTTTGGTGATCACCGCACCCGTAGGCACAGCGGTATTCGCAGCAAACATCAACGCATATACCGTCGTAGGATCGGTAGTGTATTCAGTACCGTCGATCTCGTACGTGATAACGTATTGATACGTAGAAGCACTACCCTTCCAAAAAATCGTGCTACCGACTTGCAAATCGTAAGGAGCAGCCAAAATCGTTGCGGTCTTCAAGAGCGCCGAATCGGATTCTACGTAGTAGTTTCCGTCTTCGCCGAACGCTTTACCTCTTGCATATACTCTGATCGTATATTCGTCAGGCGAGCTTACCGTGTATTCACAGGTCGTTTCGCCCGCGGCGATATCTTTCGTAATCGGCGAACCGCTCTTGCCCGTGAACGTTACTCTGTATCCGTCCGTATGATCCGACAGCCCCGCAATCGAAACCACAATCTTCGCGTTCGGTTCGTGTTTTTCAATCTTCGTGCCACTTGCATTTTGATATTCCCAAGTAAACCCAGGGACGCTTGCCTTTTTCACGATTTGCGTACGTACGCAAGGCGCAGAGCTAATCGTGTCAAAACCGTCGCCGATTGCGTAAATCTTGACTTCCACACCCTGCGTGTTCATCGTCGTGAAATCGGGCGCGTAGCTATACGTTTCTTTATTCGCGTCGTATTTGATCGTTTCAACGAGTTCGCCACCAACGTACACGGCGTATTCCACCACTTCGCCTGCAACTGCTGCCCACGTATACGCCTTATCACCTTCGGTGAACGCGTTCAACACGGGCGTACCGAGTTTCCAGAATGTAACCGTTGCCGATTCCTCGGAGGATACGTACGTGCCGTAGCCTTTCGCCTGTACTTTGTAAGAATAGCTCGCGTTTCCTGCAAGCTGGGAAATATCAAATTCACATCCGGTCACGTCGCCGTTTTGCACGTAGCCTTGATTATCGAAAATACGATAGGTAATCGTCGTGCTCTGTACGTTCAAGGGTGCGTTCCAAACGAGTTTCGTGCCTGCCTCGTTGACGAATTTCGCCTCGAAAGTGGGCTTAGCGAGCTTGGTGAACGTTACCGTTTGCGACTTGCCACTCGTGATAAAGTAGATATCCTTTGCAACGGGATCTTGCCAATAGTTCGCCGCCGCACGCATAAACAAACCGCGACTTTCCGTCGTGATCTCTTTTTTCATATCGGTGATCGAGCTTGCGTCGATTGCCTTTTCGGGTGCGTTCTCCCAATAGATATCGTAACGTT
>JAZNEZ010000160.1:0-3510 GCA_045588875.1 Candidatus Scatosoma sp.
ACCCAGGGTAGGATTCAACGTCAAAATACACGTCGCCGTTCTTGGTGGGATAGGCGTGCCCTTTCTCGATCAATGCGGATACAAAGTCGATGATATTTTGAATATTCTCCGTCGCTTTGAGCCATACGTCGGGATCGTCTACGCGGAATTTCGTCATAACTTCGTTGATATTTTCGATCATTTTCGCCGCGTACTCGTCGGCAGGTATGCCCGTTTCGTGGGATTTGGCGATAATTTTATCGTCTACGTCCGTGTAATTACGCGCGTACGTTACGTTATATCCTGCTTTTTTGAGGTATTTACGCATAATATCGTAAATGAGCGCCTGATAGCCGTGCCCGATATGCGCCTCGCCCGAAACGGTGATGCCACAGGCGTACATTTTCACGTCTTTCCCCTGCAAGGGAATAAATTCTTCCTTACGTTTGGTGAGTGAATTATAAATTTTCATTCCTTTTTACTCCTTTCTTGCTCTGCAATTTCCGCCGCGCGAATCGCCTCTTCTTCCTTTCTCGCCGTCTCTTCCGCGTTGATCTCCGCGTTGAGTGCCGCCACCGCGATAATGCCTGCGTGCGGATCGTGTTCTTTCTTTTCGTCCTCGGGGGGGCGTATGCGCACGATACGTGCAGGAATCCCCACGACGGTGGCGTACGGAGGCACTTCTTTGAGCACTACCGCGCCTGCGCCGATCTTCGCGCCCTTACCCACGGTAAAACCGCCGAGTACCTTTGCCCCTGCCGACAGCGTTACGTTTTCCATAATGGTCGGGTGACGTTTGCCCCTTTCCTTACCCGTGCCGCCGAGCGTTACGCCTTGATAGATGACCGTGCCCTTATGCACCTCTGCCGTTTCGCCGATCACGACGCCCGAGCCGTGGTCGATAAACACGCCGCCCTCGATTTTTGCCGCGGGGTGAATTTCGATGCCCGTTAAAAACCGTGCAAACTGGCTGATCATTCTCGCGATCAGTTTTAATTTTATTCTTTGAAAAAAACGCGCCAGCCGATACCACATCAGGGCGTGTACGCCCGAATAAGTAAGAAATATTTCAAAGCCGTTGCGCGCGGCAGGATCGTTGGCTTTTGCCGCCCTGATATCTGCCCCAAGGTTTTTGAACCACATATTCGTTCCCTCCTCGTAAAAAAATACGCCTCTATACTATTGTATAAAGGCGCTTTGATCCGCTGTTCCACTTTATTTTAGAAAACTTAAAAAGTTTTCCCTTTCACGCCCGATAACGGGGGCTACCGCGGAGGATTAGTCCGACCTTACACGCGGAAACGCACTTTCCCTTTTGTTCGTTAGCGTTCACGCGCTTTCAGCCTTTGGCGCGTATCTCTGTCGTTGCCACGAAATACGAGGTACTCTTTTTCCGCTCGGTTATTTAATTTTAATCATTATATCACGCTGGGCTCAAAAACGCAACCGTTTTTCGCGCGTTTTCTCAATTTTCTGCTATAAACAGGTTGTCCACCTTATATTCCGCAAGCGCAGCGTCGATCATAGGACGGTTGAACACCTTATTGTGGATAAGATAATACACCACCACGTCTTTCACAATTGCAAAATCGAACTCGTAGCCGCAAACGAGCAACAGATTTTCGGTGTCCTCGGTGTTCATATTCACCGTTAGCGCCAAAGAAAGAATTAAATTTTTCGTAGGCAAATAATCGCCCTTATAAATACTCTGCCAAATTTTTGGATCGATATTTAATCCCTCGCCTGCCGCCTCTACCGTTACGTTGTACTTTTTCAAAACCGCGTTCAACCATTTCACGAAACCGTAGCGCGAATGCTTGTTTTTCAGCCGCGCAAAGAAGCTAAGCGGTCGGAAAGAAAAGGAAAAGGTTTTGTCCTGCATCTGCGCTTTGAGCTGGGCGAGGAGCTCCTCTTTCTTCTCCTGTAAAGCAAGCCGCATCGTGTTGGCAGGCAGGGTGTAGGCGTACGTTCTGCCGTCCTCACGCACCTCCGAGGTCTGCATTTTCGGCATACGGTATCCCTGCAAAACGCAAAGCTTATCGTAGTTTGCGTAAGTTTCGCAAAAATAAGCGTCCAGATCGGCGATAAAATCAAACATTTTTTCTTTCTCCAAAGTTTCCGTTTTTCTTATTATAACACAATTTGTATAAAAAGACAACCGATATTCTTGTAAAATCTTTGTGAAAAAAATTGAAAACTTTTAACATTTTCGTGTCCATTTCGCTTGCTTTTTTTTCAATTTTATGATAAATTGATAGTATCATACAATAGGAGGAAACGGGTATGAAGAGAGAACGTATTTTGGAAATAGCCGAGCTGATCGACAAGCGCGGCAAGCTTTCCTTGAAACAACTTGGCGAATACTTCCCTCGCGTTTCGCAAATGACGCTACGCAGGGATTTGTTTTTGCTGGAAGAACAGGGTAAAATTATCCGTGTGCGCGGCGGTGCGATGTCCGTGCGCGACGTACAGAAAACGTCGGGCGAGCCGTACGTAAAAAAGACGACGATCCACACCGACGAAAAAATAGAAATTGCACAAAAAGCCGCAGGATTGATCGACGAGGGCGCGTCCATTTTCCTCGACGCCGGCACGACGGCGCTCTATCTTGCCAAGGAAATGCCCGACGTATTTTGCAACGTATTCACCAACGGGCTCGCCGTTGCCACCGAGCTTTGTAAGAAGAAAAACGTAGTCGTCAACCTGCTCGGCGGACAGTTGATTAAAGACAACCTTTCCACGGCGTCCTCTTTCTCGTCCGTGTATTTTGCGGACACGAATTTTGAGCTCGCAATCATTTCCGCGGCGGCGTTTACCCCCGAAAACGGGTTTTCTTGTGGCTCGCAATTAGAGGCAGAGCTTTTTAAGGTCGTCTGCAAAAAAGCAAAATTTACATATATGATGCTTGATAGCTCGAAGATAGGCAAAATCAAGCCCTACACTTTCGCGCACACCGAGGATATCAACGTCATCATCACCGACGACGCGTTCCCCGACGCGCTGAAAGAACAGTTAAAATCTCTTAATATCGTCGTTTTATAACTAGCACATATGAAAGGAGTTGCTTTTCAGCAACTCCTTATTTTTATATTATTTTTATTCGTTACAATAACCGAGAATAAGCTCCGCCGCGATCTTCAAGCCGACGGGAATACTGTCTATTTTGACCTTTTCCTCACGCGTATGCTCGCCGTGTCCCAAATAACTCCCTACGCAGATTGCAGGCACGCCCAAAGACATAGGTATATTGCAATCGGTCGAGCCTGCGTTACGCAAGCAGGGTATGACCGAATATTTTTCGCAAATCTCCACCGCTTGTTTGCTCATTTCTTCCAAGACCGCTTGATCCACGTCGCCGCTGCAAGGACGCACCCCTACCGTTTTCACGGTGATATCCGCTATATTTTCCGCTCTCGCCTGCGCGATCGTATTTTCGAAAAATACGCGCATTTTTTCCAAGTTATCCGCACGGTTGGAGCGGTATTCGTATAAAAATTTCGCCTTTTGTGCGATCGTGTTGACGGAAGTACC
>JAZNEZ010000161.1:0-10942 GCA_045588875.1 Candidatus Scatosoma sp.
GCCCTCTCTAAGCTTAGCAATTTCGCCGCAAAGATGCTTGATATCGATAACCATGCCGGGGCCCATAACGTTGACCACGTCCTCACGCAAAATGCCGGAGGGCAGCAAATTCAAAATAAATTTACCGCGTTCGTTGATAACGGTGTGTCCTGCGTTGTTGCCGCCTTGATAACGACAAACCACGTCAAAGCTTTGCGAGAGCAAATCGACCATTCTGCCTTTTCCCTCGTCGCCCCAGTTGATACCGCAAATAGATGTGAGCATATTTTATGTTCTCCTTTGTTTTTACCTTTTCACGCAAAAAAGCAAGCTTTTGGCAATTCCGTCGCCAAAAACTTCATAAGCACGTATACATTATAGACTATTTTCTTCCACTTGTCAAGCTGAAAAACCGCCTTGTAAAGATTTTATAAAATTTTATAAAATTTCGAAAAGTGTTGCATTTGATTTGACAAATCACTTTACGATTTCATAGGACAGCGTTGGGGTTCGCAGGTAACGTGCATACCCAAATACTTAAACGTTTTCTCGTCCACGTGGGAGAGAATAACGGTGGAGTGTATTTCGCAATTTTTCAGCTTATCGAGTTGTTCCACGGCAAGCTTTGCCATACGGTCGGACACTGCGCAAATAGCGAGCGCCATTAAAATTTCGTCCGTGTGCAGACGGGGATTGACCGCGCCCATATGATTGACTTTCAGCTTTTGAATAGGCTCGATAATGGTGGGAGAAATAAGCTCGATAGAATCGTCGATACCGCCGAGCGCTTTCAAGGCGTTGAGTAGCGCCGCCGCGCTCGCGCCGAGCAGAGCGCCCGTTTTCCCCGTTACGATCCGTCCGTCGCCAAGTTCGATCGCCACGGCAGGCAGTCCCGTTTGTTGCGCCTTGGCAAGCGCGGGGGCGACGGGTTTTCTATCCTGTTCGGAAATGCCCGATTTACTCATCAAAAGCTCGATCTTGGCAACGACTTCCTTGCCGATTCTGCCCTTTCTCGCGTCGCAAAGAGCCGCGTAGTAACGGCGAATGATCTCGCCTTGCGAGGCGGTTTTGCAAGTGTCGTCGTCCACGATACAAAAGCCTGCCATATTCACCCCCATATCCGTGGGGGATTTATACGGCGAATATCCTAAAATCTTTTCAAGCATCGCGCTCACGACGGGAAAAATTTCCACGTCGCGGTTGTAATTCACCGCCAAGCTCTGATACGCCTCTAAATGGAAAGGATCGATCATATTCACGTCGTTTAGATCGGCGGTCGCCGCCTCGTACGCCGCGTTCACGGGGTGCGAGAGAGGTAAATTCCAGATCGGGAACGTTTCGAATTTCGCATACCCTGCTTTCACACCGCGCAAATTTTCGTGGTAGAGCTGAGATAAACAGGTCGCCATTTTTCCGCTCCCAGGTCCAGGGGCGGTAACCACCACGAGTCGACGGGAGGTAGGCACGTATTCGTTCTTGCCGTACCCCTCTTCGCTCACGATCTTGGCAACGTCGGAGGGATATCCTTCGATCGCGTAATGCTTATAAACGTTGATGCCGAGCGCGCCGAGTCGCTTGATAAACGCGTCCACGGCAGGTTGAGGGCTGTACATCGTCATCACCACGCTGCCTACGTATAACCCCTTGCTTTGGAATACGTCGATAAGCCGTAACACGTCGGCGTCGTAGGTGATGCCGAGGTCGCTACGGTACTTGTTTTTGATAATGTCGTTCGCGCTGATCACGACGAGGATCTCCGCCACGTCTTTGAGCTTTAACAGCATTTTAATCTTACTGTCCGGTTCAAACCCAGGGAGTACGCGCGAGGCGTGGTAATCGTCGAAGAGTTTGCCGCCGAATTCCAAATACAGCTTGTCCCCGAAAGAATCGATACGTTCCTGTATTTTTTCCGATTGCATAGAAAGGTATTTTTTATTATCGAACCCGATACGATTCACCTTGCCTCACCTCCGTTTGTGTTATTATATCTATTGTAGCAAAAATTATCCTTTTTGTCAATGCTATGAGCGCGAATTTTGTCGGAGAAAATGGGGAAATTTCCAAAAAGAAAGCCGCGGCTGCGCCGCGGCAAGTTCTCTTAAATCTTAAATTTTCTTTTTCAGTTCGCGCACGGCGTTGCCGAGGAAAAATTCCGCGGTCGTGCCCTTGCGAATAAGCGCCATAGCCTCTTCGGGCGTACACCAACGCGCCTCGGACACCTCGTCCTCTTTGAGCTTGATGGGCTGGTCTTCGACGATCACGATAAAGTTGAGCATTAAAAGCTCCTTTCTTTGGTGGTAGCGCGAGGACATATACTTGGCTTTCACCACGTCTAATCCCAGCTCTTCCTTAATCTCGCGAGGGATTGTCTTTTCGGCGTTTTCGCCCTTTTTCACGTACCCTGCAAACAAAATGAAATCGTCGTCTTCTACGTGCTTGGCGAGCAGGATCTTATCCTGCGCGCGGTTGGTTACGACCATACTCACCGCCACGGAAAATTGCGGAAACATATACGATTCGCATTTGTTGCAATAAGGGACTAACCCTTCGTTTTCGCAAAAACGCAGGGAAAGCTTTTGTCCGCATTCTCTACAATACATAATTTTTACCTCCTTATCTTGCTTTGTTCTATATTATAATACCGCTTTTTTCCGCATTTGTCAACAGAGAAAGGAATTTTTTTCAAAATTTTCATAAAATTTATAAATCTCTTGCCAAAACGCGCGTTTCGTGCTATAATAGTTACGTTATGAAATATACAGAGCTTACTATTCACACGACAACCGAGGCAAGTGAAATCGTTTCCGATATTATGTGGAACTACACCGATTTCGGCGTTACCATTTGCGATCGCAACGATATTATCGCGCTCCAAAAGAGCAAGGAAACGACTTTTTGGGATTATATGGACGACGATTTGACGGCAGACAAGCCCTCGGACGTACTCGTCAAATGCTATATCGAAGAAGAACAAGCGGCGAAGGTTATCTCCGCTATACTTGCCGATATACGAAACGCCCAAGACCTTTCGGACGGCGCGATACCGTTCGGCACGCTGGAAGATACCAAACGGCAAGTGGACGGCGACGACTGGATAGACGTTTGGAAAAAGCATTTTCGCCCCATACGCCTTGGCAGGATCGTGGTCGTGCCCGAATGGATAGAATATACCCCTACGGAAAACGAACGGGTTGTACTGCTCGATTCGAATATGGCGTTCGGCACGGGCGAGCACGAAACGACCTCTATGTGCGTGGAGTGGATACAGGAATTTATCACGCCCGATTCGGTATGTATCGACGTGGGTTGTGGCAGTGGCATACTCGGTATTTCCGCGATTAAGCTGGGCGCGGAGAAAGCGTATTTGACGGATATCGACCCTATCGCCGTGGAAAGCGCGCTCCATAATTGTCAGCTCAACGGCGTGGCGGACAAAGCGGTGGTCGCACATTCCAACCTACTCGACAACACGGATATTTGCGGTGATATTATGTTCGCAAATATCACGGGCGAGGTGCTGAAAATGCTCGCGCCCTCTATCCCCAAAAACCTCAAAGAAAACGGCGTGCTCATTTTAAGCGGTATTATCGAAAGCCGACTGCAAATGGTCAAGGACGCGTATATGGCGGTGGGTATGGAAGTGATGCACGAGCGCAGAAAGGGCGAATGGTTTTCGCTCGTCTTAAAACGGAAAGCATAAGGGCAGGTACGAGTTGAAAAGATTTTTCGTGGATACAATTCAAGATACGACTACCCTTTCGGGCGACGAGTTCGAGCACGCGAAAAACGTGCTCCGTATCGGCGTGGGCGCGGAGGTAATCCTGCTAGATAACAGTGGCAAAGAATACACCGCCGTAGTTTCCGCCGTGGAGAAAAAGCAAATGTTACTCAACGTTGTGCGCGAGGAAGTCGGCACGCGCGAGGCAAACGCGGATATCTGTCTTTTATTCGGGTACTTAAAAAACGCGGATAAAAACGAATTTATCGTGCAAAAGGCGGTGGAGCTGGGCGTGAAAAAGATCGGCGTGTTTTCCTCCGAATTTTCCTCCGCGTATATGAACGCGAACAAGCTCGAACGCTTGAACAAGGTTTCTCGCGAGGCGGCGAAACAATGCCTGCGTTCTATCGCGCCGACGGTGGAATATTACGACACGCTCGAAAAAGCGCTCGATTCCGCAAGCGGTTATAAGCATAAATTATTCGCCTGTGAATTTACCGAAAAAAGCGAAGTTTCGCTTGCCTCGTTAAAGGATAGCGTAGCGATCGTCGTCGGGAGCGAGGGTGGCTTTTCACGCGCAGAGGCAGAACTTGCAAGCGAAAAGGGATATAAACTGATCAGCTTGGGCAAACGGATCTTGCGCGCGGAAACGGCGGCGGTTTCGCTGACGGCGGTCGTCGCTTACGAGCTAGGAGAATGGCAATGAAAGCGGTGGTATTTACCCTCGGCTGTAAGGTCAACGACGTGGAGAGCGGTTCGCTTATTCGCGGTTTGGAAGAACTCGGCTACGAAGTTTCGCGCGAGCTTACGAAAGCGGACGTATATATTATCAACACCTGCGCGGTAACGGCAGAGGCGGAACGGAAAAGCCGTCAGACGATCGGAAAAGCCTTGAAATACAATCCGAGCGCGAAAGTGATCGTTTGCGGTTGCGCCTCGGAAAAATCCCCTACGGCGTTTTTGGAAAAGGACGCGCGCGTGGTGGCGGTCGTGGGTGCGCAAAGGAAAAACCGCGTGTTGGAAATCGTGCAATCGGGCTTTAGCGAGGGCTTTTGCGGTGAACAGAAACAAAGCGCAAACGGCGTTTACGAGGAAATGCCCCTGCCCAAGTGCTTAAAAACGCGCAATTTCGTGAAAATTCAAGACGGCTGTAACCGTTTTTGCTCCTATTGCGTGATCCCCTATCTGCGCGGTCGCAGTCGCTGTCGGAGTTTGGAAAGCGCGGTCGCGGAAATACTGCAAGGGAACGCCTACGAAACGGTCGTTACGGGCATAGATATTTCCGATTATAAGGACGAAAACGGGCGCGATCTTGCCGATTTAATGCTTGCCGTGAAAGACGCGGACACGCGTATTCGGCTCGGCTCAATGGAAGTGAGTTTGATTACCGATCGGTTTTTAAGCGCGTTAAAGCAGGTGAAAAATTTCGCACCGCAATTCCATTTGTCCTTGCAGAGTGGCTCGAACGCCGTATTGAAAAGTATGAACAGGCATTACACGCGCGAGGAGTATTTGGAAAAATGCGAAATGATTAAAAAGGCGTTTCCAAACGCCGCGATCACCACGGATATTATCGTCGGCTTTCCCACCGAAACGGAAACCGATTTCGAGGATTCACTGCGTATCGTGCGCGAAGTCGGTTTTGCACAAATACACGCCTTTCCGTATTCTCCGCGCGAGGGTACGAACGCGTATAAAAAATATAAGGAATTACCGTTCGCCCTCAAAAAAGAACGGGTGGAAAAATTGCTCCAAGTGGGCGCGGAAGAAAAAGAAAAGTATCTCGCCTCGTTTATCGGCAAAACGCTCACGATCGTGCCCGAGCATTATATCGAGGGCTATACGGAGGGGTATTCGGAAAATTATATCCGTTGCTATATAAAGGGCGAAACGGAAAAACACCCCACCCGTGTACGCGTTGAAAGCATTTATAAAGACGGCGTGATCGCCGAAAAAGAATAAAGGAGAAAGAGTATGGAAAACTGTATTTTTTGTAAGATTATCAAGGGGGAGATCCCCTCGCCGCGACTGTACGAGGACGATAAAATGATCGTCATTAAGGATATCGAGCCGAAAGCTAAATTGCATTATTTGTGTATTCCCAAAACGCATTTTGCCCTGCTTTCCGAAATGGACGACGAAAAAGCGGAAACGCTGAAACATTGTTTTACAAAGATTTCGCAGCTCGAAGAACAGCTCGGTTTGCAGGAGGGATATCGCGTGATCGTCAATCAGGGCGAAAACGGCGGTCAGACGGTGCACCATTTGCATATCCACCTGCTCGGCGGTGAAAAATTAGCGGACTTTTAAGACATAAAAGGTATAAAATAAAAAAACACGGGCTATAATCCCTTTCGCGACGGCGTTCGTTGCGGAGGGATTTTTTTATGCGTTTCTTGCAGTTTTTCAAACTAATCGTCAGCGTGGCGTTTGCCGCGACGGTTTGCTTTGCCGTGAAAGCCGCGAATATCAGCAAACTTTCCGCATTTTCGGGAGAACGTACCTTTTATCTTGATTCCGCATCCTCGCAAGCACTCACGAAAACAAGCCTCTCCTTTTCCGATATCTTTCGCGTACGCGGCGAAAGCGTAACGTTTTCTTTGCCGAAAGCGGAAGAGACGTTCGTGCAAGAACTGTTAAACGGCTACGGCGCGGAATTGCTTGATATAGAAAGCGCGTGTGGCGTTACTTCTTATTACGCGTTCGTGCCTACGTGGAGCGAGGGCGTACAAATAGAGGGGAAAAGGGTAAATTTGCATATCGCCATCGAGGGAGAGCGTTGCGCGGTGGGTACGCCGATCATTTTCGGCGGTTTTTGAAAAAAAATTAAAAAACTCGCGTATAAAACGCGGAAAAGAGGAAAACATTTACATACAAAGTTTTCGGAGGATTGAAAAAATGAAAGAACAAAACGAAAAAGAAAAGAAGATCAGAAAGAAACGGATCAGCAACGAAAAGCGGTTTTACCTACTCACCGCCCTCGGCTGCGCGGCGGCGCTCGTCGCGATCGTTACGGTGGCGGTGGTGGCATCCACGGGCGACGTGAATCAAGCGGGCAACGGCGGTGGCACGAACAACGAATCGACGCTCCCCCCCTCTTCGGATAACAACGGCGGCGAGCAGGGCGGTAACGGTGGCGAACAGGGCGGCAACAACGGCGGTGAGCAAGTCGTAGTCAAGCCCGACGGTATGATTATGCCCGTAGAAACGGTGTCGCTGATCAACGACTACGGTTTCTACCATAACAAGACGCTCAACTCCTACTACGAGCATACGGGTTTAGACTTCTCCGCAGAGGCAGGCACGCAGGTGCTTGCGGTGGAAGAGGGCAGAATCGAAAGTATTTATAAAGACGATCTGCTTTCGGGCACGGAAATCGTGATCGACCACGGCGACGGTTTGAAATCGGTATACCGTTTCGTAACCGAGGCGGAGGGCTTGAAAGTGGGCGACAGCGTGGAAAAAGGCGACGTAATCGCGACGGTTGCAGAGGCGAACGGCAACGAGTATAAGGACGGCGCGCACCTGCACTTTGAAATTTTGGAAAACGGTAAAAACGTAGACCCCACCACGCATTTGACTTTGGAAGAGAAATAAAAAAACGGCGACGCAACGAAATATTGCGTCGCCGTGTTTTTATTTTTCATTTATTCGGGAAGTCTCATATCCCCCTCTTTGATCCACCCTTTTTTACGCATAAATTCGGAAATGATGATATTGAGAATAGCAGGCAGTACGATCATAAGCAGGAATATTCCCACAATTCCGAGCGCGCCGCTCGTATAGATAAACAAATCGAACACGCCGACGAGTCCGCTCGTACCCATACCGCCACCGCTCGCACCGCATTTCAGCCCGAAAACACAGGTGGAAAGCGGTCCTAAAATCGCGCTGGAAATAATCATCGGGAGCATAATAATCGGCTTTTTCATAATATTCGGTATTTGTAGCATACTCGTTCCTATCCCCTGCGCAATCAAGCCGCTCACGCCGTTTTCACGGTAGCTTGCCACCGCAAATCCGACCATATGACAAGCGCAACCGACCGTCGCCGCGCCGCCTGCCAAAAGCATAGCCGTTTCATTCCCTGCGGACACCTGCGCCGACACCGCCACCCAGATCGCCGCGGACGAGGTGGGCATTGTAAGCAAAATACCCATAATCACCGCTATCACGATACCCATTACCAAGGGCGCGGCGTTCGTTGCAATCGCAATCGCGTCCCCGAGCAGATTGATGAGCAGAATAAACGGATACGCCAAGAACACGCCGCCAAACGCAAGCACGAGCGTACCGAGGGGCACGAGCAGGATATCTAATTTCGTATTGCCCGCGTATAAGCCCACCACTTCCACGACGAGCATAGTAACGACGTACGCGCCGATCGGATTCCCAGGTGCGCCGAACGTCAAAGTCAATAAAGGCGCAGACCCGATGATCAACTTATCCGCAAACGCGCCGACCATACCTGCCACCGCCGCCGAGAACACGAGAAGTTTATTTTTACCGAGCGCGTGCGCAATCCCTACGCCGATCCCTGCGCCCATTAACGATTTGGCGATATTCGCGATATATTTTAAGGTATTACCCACGTAATTATCGCCGATCCAGCCTGCGATTTGTGCCAAAATCGTGCCTGCAATCAAGGTTACGAACAAACCCTGCGCCATACCCGAAAACGCCGTGATAAAATAGCGTTTGGGCAACGACTTAAAATACTCTTTGACTTTTGCCTTTTCTGCCATTTTTTGCCTCCGTAAAAAATATTGTAATCATTATACACCTCTTTTTCAAAAAACGCAAGCGTTTGAAAGAAAAAAACCGTTCGTTCCCGAAGAAACAAACGGCTCTTTTTCCTTAAAACTGATCGATTATTTTTTTTCGAAGCTATCGCAACAGGTACAGCTTTCCATATCGCTCGAACACGTATTGCCAACGTGGATCTTACGAAGAGTACAGTAATCGCCCGAACGGTTGTACTTACATTCGGTAACGCCACAGCCGATACAGGTATTCACTTCTTGTCCTTTTTCATTCATCATAGCAAAAAACCTCCTTTTAAGGTATCAGCAGTATGCGCAAAGTAGTCAAAGATTATTGACATTTACAAAAATTTACTGTAAAATAATATAGAAAAGAAAATCAAGGAGAACAACATATGAAAGTATTATTGACAGCAGACGTGAAAGGTACGGGCAAAAAAGGCGAGGTCGTCGAGGTTGCCGACGGCTACGGTAGAAATTTCCTTTTGAAAAAGGGACTTGCTACGATCGCAAACGCCGCCAACGTAAACCAAGCGGCGCAGAAAAAAGCCGCGGAGCAATTCCACAAAGCCGAAGAAATCAAAGCAACGAAAGCGCTCGCCGCCTCCATCGACGGAAAAACGGTGTCCGTGAAGATCAAAACGGGCGAGAATGGAAAAACGTTCGGGAGCGTAACCGCCGCGCACGTAGCGGACGCGCTTGCGAAGATCGGGTTCGACGTGGACAAGAAAAAAATCAAAATGGAAACGGTGAAAACGGTGGGCTCGTTCCCTGCCGAGATCCGCTTTATGGAAAACGTTTCCGCAAAAATCACGGTAGTCGTGGAAGGATTATAATATAATATGGAAACAAAGGAAAAACGGGAAAGCGTCTTTTCCCTAATCAAAACGGTCGTGTTTTTATTGCTCTCGACCTTTCTCATAGCGTTCGCGGCGTACTCCCTTATCGCCCCCAACGAGTTTACGGTCGGCGGTGCGAGCGGTATCGCTATACTCGTGAACGCGGCAACGCGAGGAAAAGCGCCACAAAGCGTTGTCAGCTTTTGTGTGAACGCGCCCCTCGTGCTCGTTTCGTTTTTCGTCGTGAAAAAACGTTTTGCCGTGATCACTACGGCGCATATCGCTTTACAAACGTTTTGGCTCGCTGTTATAGAAATTCTTTTTCCGAATTTTCAGCTCCACTTTGACGACAACGGCGGAAAAATTTTCGCAGCGATTGCGGCGGGAATTTGCTTTGGCACAGCCCTTGCGCTTGCTTTCAAAATCGGCGGTAGCACGGGTGGCACAGACGTTATCGCCGTGATGATACAACGCAAATTCAAAGCCTCTAAAATCGCGTGGATGGTGTTTGCAATCAATTTCACCATTATGGCGGCGTCTATTTTCGTTTACTACGACGTTTCCGAGCCGATCGCTTATAACTTGTTGCCGATTATGACGTCGGGAATTGCGTTGTTCGTCGCAGGTAAGGTGAACGATTCTATCACGGAGGGTTTTCAATCGGCGATCGAATTTAGGATTATCACCGACAAGCCGGAAGAAATGGCAAGCGCGTTAATGCGCGAATTGAGTCGCGGCGTTACGATGCTCCCTGCCACGGGTATGTATACCAAAAAACAACATTCTATGCTGCTTTGCGTGATTCAACGCAGACAGGTGGCAACGTTGCAACGGGTAATGAAAAAAGTCGACCCCGAATCGTTTGCGGTTATGTCGAACGTTTCGCAGGTGTTAGGACAGGGATTTTACGCTCCCGAAAATTGACGAATACCTTGATATTTCTATCTTTTACGCGTTTCTCTACGAGCGAAAACAAGAAAAATACGTCGAAAAGCCCTTAAAAATGAAAAAATCCCTTATTTTTCAAGGTTTTTCGCAATTTTTTTCCTTTCTACACTTGACAAACACGCGCATATACGCTATAATAAAATTACTTAAAAATTTGCCAAGATTTTTAAGAATTTCAAATAAAGGGGATAAAACTCTTATGAACAAAGGCGAATTGATCAAAGCAATGGCAGAAAAGGCAGGTTTCACGAACAAGGATGCGGCTATCGCATACGAGGCATTCGTTGCTACGGTAACGGAAACGTTGAAAGCAGGCGAGAAAGTACAGCTCGTTGGTTTCGGTACGTTTGAAGTGAAGAACGTAGCGGCAAAAACGGGTATCAACCCTCAAACGGGCGCGAAAGTAGAAATCGCGGCTTGCAAGAAACCCGTTATGAAGTTCGGTAAGGCTTACAAAGAAGAAATCAATAAATAAGCAACGAACAAAACTAAGTAAAAAGAAAAACCGACGCAATCGCGTCGGTTTTTTCGTTAGCCTTTTTTATCCTTATTTCAAGAATGCACGACAAGCAAGATACGCTTCGTAAAGGTCGGCTTTCGAGATGACTTCGAAAGGCGAGTGCATAGAGATTACGGGTACACCGATATCGATCGTGTCGATATTTGCTTTCGCGACGTATTTTGCGACTGTGCCG
>JAZNEZ010000162.1:0-2343 GCA_045588875.1 Candidatus Scatosoma sp.
GCAAAAGAGGTATTATAAAATCGCCGCGTATTACGGCGCGCGGACAGGCGAAGAGCCGAACGCCCGTTTCGACGTAGCGGAAGTGTACGAGGGCGATAGAATAGAATATTATAAAAACGCGTTTTGAAATTCGCAGGGGAATATCCTCTGCGGTTTTTTCTTATTTTTACGAATGTAGTATCTCTTTTACGGGAAAAATAATATTATAAAAGAGAGGAAATAACAAAATGTGTGGAATAGTAGGATTTACGGGCAAACGCCAAGCCGCGCCTGTGTTGTTGGACGGCTTGGCGAGGCTGGAATACCGCGGCTACGACTCGGCAGGGCTTGCCGTGCGCGACGGAAACGCGGAAACGGAGATCGTGAAAGCTAAGGGCAGACTGCGCGTGTTGTCGGATAAAACGAACGGCGGCGAAACGCTGAAAGGGGATTGCGGAATCGGGCACACCCGTTGGGCAACGCACGGCGAGCCGTCCGAGCGGAACGCGCACCCCCACCAAAGCGACGATAAAAGGGTGATCGCCGTGCATAACGGTATTATCGAAAACTATGGGGAAATACGCGAAAAGTTGCAAAAAAACGGTTACGCGTTCTATTCGCAAACGGATACGGAGGCGGCGGTTAAACTCGTCGATTATTACGCGAAAAAATACGGTGGCGGTCCGATCGACGCGCTGTCGCGATTTATGATGCGCGTGCGCGGCTCTTACGCGCTTGCCGTACTGTTCAAGGACTACCCCGACGAGATTTTCGTGGCGAGAAAGGAAAGCCCTATGATCGTGGGGGTGGCGGACGGCGAAACCTTTCTCGCCTCCGACGTGCCTGCGATTTTGCGGTATACGCGCAAAGTATATTATATGGGCAATATGGAGATCGCGCGGCTGGGCAAGGGGAACGTTCGCTTTTTCAATATCGACCGCGAGGAGATTGAAAAACCGCTCGTTACGATCGAATGGGACGCGGAGGCGGCGGAAAAATCGGGATTCGAGCACTTTATGATGAAAGAAATCCACGAACAGCCCAAGGCGGTCGCGGATACGTTAAACTCTCTTATCAAAGAAAATAGAATCGATCTTTCTGCCGTGGGTTTGACGGACGAAGAGCTCAAACGGATAGGGCAGGTATGCGTTGTCGGCTGTGGATCGGCGTATCACGTGGGTATGGTCGCGCAGTACGTGATCGAGGATTTGGCGAAGTTGCCCGTGCGTGTGGAGCTTGCCTCCGAGTTCCGCTATCGCGATCCCGTCTTGAATAAGGATACCCTCGTCGTCGTTATCAGTCAGTCGGGGGAAACGGCGGATAGCTTGGCGGCGCTCCGCGAGGCGAAAGAGAAAGGCGCGAAAACGCTGGGTATCGTCAACGTGGTCGGCTCGTCGATCGCACGGGAGGCGGATAACGTACTATATACCCTTGCAGGACCGGAAATCGCGGTGGCGACGACGAAAGCGTATTCCACCCAGCTCGTAGCAACCTACGCGCTTGCGATTGCGCTCGGTTGCGCGCGCGACACGCTTAAAGAGGAAGAGTGTGTAAGACTGATCAAGGAGCTTTCCGCGTTGCCCGAAAAAATAAAAAGAACGCTGGAAGATAAGGAACGCATACAGTGGTTTGCGGCGAAGTTCGCAAACGCAAAGGATATCTTTTTCCTTGGTCGCGGCGTGGACTACGCCGTGAGCTTGGAGGGTAGCTTAAAAATGAAAGAGCTAAGCTATATCCACTCGGAGGCGTACGCCGCAGGGGAGCTCAAACACGGCCCGATCTCGCTCGTGGAAGAGGGGGTGCTCGTGGTGAGCGTACTCACCCAAAAAGGACTGCTCGAAAAGACGGTGTCGAATATGACGGAAGTCAAAAGCCGCGGCGCGTATTTAATGGGGCTGACGAGCTACGGCAATTACGCAGTGGAAGATACCGCCGATTTCACAGTGTATATACCGCAGACGGACGAACGGTTCACGCCGAGTTTGGCGGTGATTCCGTTACAGCTTATGGGGTATTACGTAAGCGTTGCCAAGGGCTTGGACGTAGACAAACCGCGGAATTTGGCGAAAAGCGTAACGGTGGAATAAATATAAAAAATCCGAAAATTAACGGATAAAAGTGATTGACATTTTTGATAAGCGGTGCTATAATAATCATAGTCTATGCGGAGGCATAGTCTCAGTTGGTTAGAGCGCTCGCTTCACATGCGAGAGGTCAGGGGTTCAAGTCCCTTTGTCTCCACCAAAATAGGCGGTTTTTGGTCGATTTTCGATTAAAAACCGTCATTTTTATTGTTTTGCAAACGAATGAAAAATGCAATTTGGGGAAGAATTGGGGAATTTTTACCACTTATTGAGCTTTTTA
>JAZNEZ010000163.1:0-3550 GCA_045588875.1 Candidatus Scatosoma sp.
GTCTTTCCGCTACCCGTAACACCGTGCAAAAGCTGTACCGTGCGGTTATTCTCGTGAATCGTTTGCACCGCGCGGCTTTGATCGGGCGTGAGCTCGCGTTTGACTTTCTCCATTTCCAAGCCCTTATAAGGATCGCGCAAAATCTGTTCTTTCGTGATAGTAACGTAGCCTTTCTTCTCCAAGCCCGAAACGCCGCCTTGAAAAAGCTCGTTCAGCCTCGCGCAATCCGTCTTGCCGTTTGTCGCGAGGTATTCCGCCGCGCCACGCTGGTTTTTCGCCGTTTTCGGCAAAATCACCTCGTCGAGCGGTACGGTCAACGTCGCGTAATTTCGCATTAGTTCGCGCACTTTGCCCGTACGCATTTCCGTGGGCAAAAACAGTCTTAACGCAAGCGCTTTGGGTACACGATAACGCGCGGTGAGTTTTTCCGCAAGAGCCAAACATTCGCCATTAAGCGCAGGCAATTCGTCGGGACAGGGCAATACTTTTTTGAGTTTATCCTCAGGATAATCGGACGTATCTTTGAGGCGCATCACAAAGCCTGCCACCGTTTTACCGCCAAAGGGCGCGCGAACACGACTGCCTACGATCGTGTGATCGTCGCATAAATAATCGTATATTCTGTCCGTTTCGCTCGCGGCAATATCCACGATGACTTCCGCTATCATACCTTCACCTCGTTAAAAGATTGGCGATGTCACAGTAAACGTTTGATTAGCAAGTATTTGCGCTTTGACAGGAAAAATACAAGAAAGACAAGTATTTTGCGAGGGCGCAGAATGCAAATATCTGTAACCGAGCAAAATACGTAGGATTTCGTAGAATTTTTTCGTCAAAAATCAAACGGGGATTGGGACAGAGCCAAAAGATTAAAAGACGCCCCGAAAGTGTATCGAGGCGTTTTTTATCAATCTTTCGCGATAACGACTTTCCCGTCCGCTATGTCCTTGCAGGCAGTTAAAAGCTCTTTGTCTTTACCCGTCGAATCGACCACGCCGGCGTTGCGTTCCGTTTCGATAATCTGACGCGCGCGTTTCGCCGCGATCGTGCAAAGCGCGTAGCGACTGATCGGCTCTTCCTCCGTCCCCAGCTTTCTGATCATTACGTCTACCGAAGGTTCGTTTATCATATTTTTTCACACTCCTTTTGCTTATTGTCTATCTTTTTTTAACTTATTCTACGTTTTGTACCTGCTCACGAATCTTTTCGATCTCGTTTTTGAGTGCAAGCCCTAATTTCGTGATTGCCACGTCGTTACTCTTTGAACAGGTCGTGTTCGCCTCGCGGTTAAATTCCTGTACCAAAAAGTCCAGCTTTCTTCCAACTACACCCTCTTTGCAAATACTTCTGAACTGCTCGATATGCGAACGAAGCCTTGTGAGCTCCTCGTCGATATTGCTCTTATCGGTGAACACCGCCACTTCCGTTAAAATACGGTTTTCCTCGATCGTCGCGCCCTCTAAATATTCTTTCACGCGAGCGGTGAGCTTTTCCTTGTACGCTTGCGCCACGAGCGGTGCGCGCAGGGAAATTTCTCCTACGATTCTTTCGATTTCTTCCACACGCGAAAGCATATCCGCTTGTAGCTTTTCTCCCTCGATCTTACGCATTCCGTTGAGGTTCGTAAGCGCCGCGTTTACTACCGATTGCAGTATCGCAATCAATTCCTCGTCTACGCCTTGCGTATCTTCCGATTTCAACACTTCGGGATAACGCAACACGGAGGAAAGGGTGATATCGTCGGGCAGGTCGGGGAACGCCGCTTTGAGCGTTTTTGCCGCGGACACGTAGGAAGAGGCAAGTTGCAGATCGACGGTGAACGCCGCCTGTCTTTCCCGTTTGTCTTTGAGGGAAATGAACACGTCGGCGTGCCCTCGCGTCAGCTTATCTTTCACGAGCGAGCGCACGACTTCCTCGTACGCCACAAACACACGCGGTGCTTTGATGGAAACGTCTAAATAACGGTTATTCACCGTTTTGATCTCGCAAGTCAGCTCGATATTGCCGTCGTCGTAAGCGCCCTTGCCGTAGCCCGTCATACTCCACATACGCTTTATCCTCTCGTTTTTTACTTCCATATATTATAGCAGAAATTTTTATAAATTTCAACTACTATGCCTATCTTTTCGAAAATTTCTCTCTCAATCGATCGAGTTTTCTTGCAATAACCGATTAAACTCTGTTTCGTCGATAATTTTTATCCCTAATTTCTTCGCTTTTTCCAGCTTACTCCCTGCGTCCTCGCCTGCCAAAACGAGGGTGGTTTTCGCCGTTACCGAGGATAAACAAACGCCGCCGCGCGCCTCGATCAGTTTTTGCGCCTCGCTACGTTTATATCCCGAAAGCGTACCCGTTAAAACAACCGATTCGCCCGAGAATATCCCCTCTTTTTTCTCCGTTGACCAAGTGGGAATAACGCCCACTTCTTTGAGCGCGGCAAGTTCTTCTAAATTGCGTTCGTCGCGGAAAAATTCCAAAATCCCGTTCGCCGTGATCTCGCCTACGTTTTCAAGCGCGATTAGCTCTTCAAAGGTCGCCTTTTGTAAATTGTCAAGGCTCAAAAAACGGCTTGCAAGGTCTTTCGCCGCAACCCTGCCCACACCGCCGATACCGATCGCGAAAATAAACTGATCGAACGTAGGCTTTTTGCTCTTTTCAATCGCGCCGAGCAGGTTATTGATTTTTTTACTCTTGAACCCTTCCAAATCGGCAAGATCGTCCGCCGTTAATCGGTAGAGATCGGAGAAATTCTTCACGCCCTTTTTCTCCGCCAAAAGCCCTGCCGTACTATCCGAAAGCCCCTCGATATCCATTGCGTTTTTGCTTGCGTAATGCGCGAGTTTGGCAACGATTCGTTGTCTACAATCACGGTTCAAGCAGAACAAATGCGCGCCGTTTTCCGTCACGGTCGCGCCGCACGAAGGGCAAAAAGTGGGTTTTTCTATCTCCCTACTGTTTTCCCCGTGCTCCGTCGCGCCTAAAATTTCAGGAATGACCTCGTTGGAACGGCGCACGAGCACACGCGAGCCGATCTTCACGTCCTTGCGCGCAATATCCCCGAAGTTGTTGAGCGTTGCGCGCGATACCGTCGCTCCGGCAAGCTCCACGGGCTCTAACACGGCAAGCGGCGTAAGTTTACCCGTTCTGCCTACCTGCCATACGACGTCTTTGACGAGGGTGGTAACCTCCTCCGACTCGAATTTATACGCCATCGCCCAACGCGGAAATTTATCGGTAAAGCCCATTTCCTCGCGCAAAGCGCCGTCGTTGACCTTGATCACCGCACCGTCCGTGAGTACGTCGATCTTGCGGCGGTTTTCGTTAATATCCGCAATCGCCGCCAAAACCTCCTCGCCGTTTTTACAGACCTTGAAATACGGAAACACCTTAAACCCCTCGTTCACGAGAAATTCGTGCGCCTGCGTTTGCGACATCTCTTCCCCCTCGGAGGTGTAATTCACGTCGTAAAAATAAATATCGGGGTGGCGCAACTGCGTGATTTTGGGATCAAGATTACGGATTGCCCCAGCCGCCGCGTTGCGCGCGTTTT
>JAZNEZ010000164.1:0-7985 GCA_045588875.1 Candidatus Scatosoma sp.
ACGAAATCGGGGAAAATAGTAGACGCCCTCGACCAAGTTTTCAAAACCTTTTTCTCATTCGCCTCGTTCATCGCCTGAATTCTGCTGAACAGCTTGGCTTCGACGTAAGGTCCTTTCTTAACGCTTCTTGACATTTTTCAATCCCTCCGATTAGTTAATTCTCTTGAGAATGAACTTGTTCGTTGCATTCTTCTTCTTTCTCGTCTTGTAACCGAGAGCAGGCTTGCCCCAAGGCGTCAAAGGACCGGCATGACCGATCGGAGACTTACCTTCACCACCGCCGTGAGGGTGGTCAACGGGGTTCATTACCGAACCTCTAACTTCCGGTCTTAATCCGAGGTATCTTGCTTTACCAGCTTTACCAAGCGATACGAGCTCGTGGTCTACGTTGCCCACTTGTCCGATCGTTGCACGGCATTTTAAGAGAATGTATCTCATTTCGCCGCTCGGCATTCTGATCGTTGCATACTTGCCTTCCACAGCCATGATCTGCGCGGAAATACCTGCGCTTCTTGCGATCTGACCGCCCTTCCCGGGGGTAAGCTCGATGTTGTGTACCATCGTACCTACGGGAATGTTTTCAAGCGGAAGCGTGTTGCCGACTTTGATATCTGCGTTCACGCCGCTCATTACCTTGTCCCCTACGTTAAGACCTACGGGCGCAAGGATATAACTCTTCACACCGTCCGCATAGACGAGGAGTGCGATATGTGCGCTACGGTTGGGGTCGTATTGAATACTCTTAACCGTTGCAGGAATATCGTCTTTCTGTCTTTTGAAGTCGATGATACGATACTTTCTACGGTTGCCGCCGCCGATATGTCTGGTCGTGATTCTGCCCAGATTGTTGCGACCGCCGCTATGGCGCTGATCGTGCATCAGCGATTTTTCGGGCTTCGCACCTGCCGTGAGATCGTCGTTCGTCAAAACCGTTACGAAACGACGGCCTGCGGAGGTGGGTTTATACGTTTTAATAGCCATTTTTCTCTTTCCTCCTGATTAGCTCAACGACTCGAAGAACTCGATAGCCTTGCTGTCTGCTTTCAAGGTAACCACAGCTTTCTTACGATCGGGCGTGTAACCTTCGTTTCTACCCATTCTTTTAAGCTTACCTTTGCAGGTAATCGTGTTCACCTTTTCTACCTGTACGCCGAAAAGTTTTTCGACTGCCAATTTGATCTGCGTTTTATTCGCGTCTTTCTTCACGTAGAACGTGTATTTCTTGGACGCAATCCCGTCGTATGCTTTTTCCGTGAGGACGGGTTTAATGATAATATCCTCTGCAAACATTACGCGTTGACCTCCTGAAATTTCTCAACCGCCGCTTTCGTCATAACCACCTTGTTATTCGCAACGACCTCGTAGGTGCTAAGTTGCGCAAGGGGCAGGGTTGCAAGCTTGGGCAGGTTCGCCGCCGCGCGGATCACGTTGATATCGTCGTTATCCATCACCACAAGCGCGGTCTTGTTCAAACCGAGCGCCTTTTGGAACGCCGCCATTTCTTTCGTCTTGGGCGCGGATACTTTCAATTCGTCTACGACGATAAATTCACCGTCCGCAACCTTTTTGGAAAGCGCGGACAAAAGCGCCGCTTTCTTTGCTTTATCGTTCATCTTTTTGGAGAAGTCGCGGGATTTGGGAGCGAACACTACGCCGCCCTTAATCCACTGCGGAGCACGGATAGAGCCCTGACGAGCGCGTCCCGTTCCTTTCTGTCTCCAAGGCTTGATACCGCCGCCGCGAACTTCCGTTCTCGTGAGCGTGGACTTCGTGCCCTGTCTTTCGTTTGCAAGACGAGTTACGACTGCCTGATGAATCAAAGATTCTTTATATTCGACGCCGAACACGTTATCGTTCAATTCGATTTCGCCCACTTCCGCGCCGCTCATATTCAATACTTTAATAGCCGCCATTTTTCTCTATCTCCTTATTTGCTCTTAACGCTGTCCGAAATGGTAACGACGCTGCCTTTCGGCCCGGGGATAGCGCCCTTAATTAAGATCGCGTTTCTCTCTACGTCTACTCTTACCACTTCAAGGTTCTGGATCGTAACGTTCTCCACACCGTACTGACCGGCGAGGTGCTTGTTCTTGAATACTCTCGACGGAGAGCTGATAGGACCCATAGAACCAGGTTCTCTGTGTACGGGGCCCGTACCGTGCGTCATCTTCAAGCGCTGTTGATTCCATCTCTTGATTACGCCCGTGAAACCGTGACCTTTCGTAACGCCCGAAACGTCTACCTTATCGCCTGCCGCGAACACGTCCGACTTCAGCTCCGTGCCCACCGCGTACGTTTCCGCGTTCGCCACTCTAATCTCTTTCAAAACTTTGTGGGGTTTTACGCCCGCTTTCTTGAACTGACCGAGTTCGGGTTTCGTAAGCGCCTTTTCGCTCGTTTCGATAAAACCGAGTTTCAACGCGGCGTAACCGTCGTTTTCCACCGTTTTTACCTGTACTACGGGGCAGGGACCTGCCTCCACTACCGTTACGGGAATCATTTTCCCGTCTTCTGCAAAGATTTGGGTCATCCCAACTTTGCGACCGATGATTGCTTTATTCATTGATAAAGTTCACTCCTTAAAATTTTTTATTCTCGAATACCTTAAAAAGTATTTCTCGGCTGATTTGGTTTGCTTTGCTTATCAAAGCTTGATCTTGATATCCACGCCTGCGGGGAGGTGAATGGAATCAAGCAGTTTCGCGTTCGGCGAATAGATGTCGATAATTCTCTTATACGTTCTCATTTCGAACTGTTCGCGAGAATCCTTATACTTGTGGGGGGAACGAAGGATCGTGATGATCTCTCTTTCCGTGGGAAGAGGGATAGGACCGGAGATCTTTGCCCCGCTCTTTTTCATCGTTTCCACGATGCGACTTGCCGCTTCGTCTACGAGTTCGTGGTCGTACGCCGCCAACTTAATTCTGATCTTCTGAACTGCCATTTTTGTGTTACTCCTTTTACCGTTTATACTAACATTTTATTTACCGTGTCAACCTACCCGTGTGTATCGAGGTTATCCGCAAAATAAAAACACTCTTTTTTTGCCCGAGCGTTTTACCGCAAAGCCTCGGTTAGTCGCAGGAGTCAAGCCCCCACTTTTGTCAACGGAAATTATCTGTCAAGACGGCTTTTGCCTTGAAATTTCAGTAACTTCCCGCATCAACCCATACAACGCGTTTTTACACAGCCTATTTATAATATCAAATTTGCAAACCTATGTCAAGCGTTTGAACGAAATTTTTCAAAAAAATTTTAACTTTTTTTGGAAAAGAGGAATATTTTCTTTTTTTATGCCCAAACCGTCGTATTTTTATACCTTAATATATTATTATGTACGCGCGCACGCGCGTGTAAAAAAGGCGCGGAATATAAATTTCCGCGCCTTTTTTACGTAAATCTTGCTTATTCGGCTATCTGTTCGCCCTGTTCAAGCTCCGTTTTCATAGCGTTCCAGTTATTTTTCGCCGCCGTAATCGCCGCCGCGTAGTCGCTTTCGAAGTCGTTGAAGAACGTCGTTTGTGCCTCTTGCTGTTTCGTGGCGATCGTCGCCGCGTGCTCGCTCACCTTTGCGGAATATTCGCCGATCAACGCAACCACGCTTTCATACGCTGTTTTTAAGGTTGCTTTCGCGCTATCCAAGGCGGCGTTCGCGTCCACGCCAGCCTGTAAAAGCGCCGTTTCCGTCTGTTCCACGAACGTGTCGTACTGCGCAAGCCTTTCCGTCATTTCCGTGGTTACTTCGCCCTCTTCCAAGGATGCCACGTAATTTCTATAATTTAAGTAATCCGCCTTTGCCTCGCGGAAAGCTTTAAGCGCAAGCTGATACACGCTGTCTTCATTCACGAGCGTGGTCATACGTAAGTTTTCCAGCGTTTCTACCGCGCCCGTATAAATGGAATACGCCGCGTCAAACGCAATCGCCGACATACCCGTGATATTTTCCTGCGTTTTCACGGCTTGCAATTCCGCTTGCTCCATCGCAAACGCTTTTGCCTCGTAGTAGGCGTTTTTCAATTCTTGTGAATGAAATTCCGCCGTTTCTTTTCTCGATTCTTCAAGCTTTTCCAAAAGCTCTTTGTATTCCAGTGCTTTGATTTCCGCCTCTTCCAAATAGGGCGCGCACTCCGCTACGAGCGTTTCAAGCTTTTCTTCCGTGATTGCCGCCGCCTGCTCGATCGTCGCCGTGATTTGTTCTTCGGAAAGGTATTCCTCTACCTTGCCTTTCACGTCGTCGTACAACGCTTTCGACGCGTCGGTATCGCCCGAGAAAGAAATATTCAATTCGTTTTCGCCTGCATTTACTTTACCCGTTATAAGAAAGCCCGTTTCCTTGGAAACTTCCACGAACAGCGTCGCCGCCTCTTCCGCAGTCTTACCCACAAACACTTCCGCACCGACGATCAGATTCCCCTCCTCGTTGAGCGCGTTCACGCTGACGACTTTATTTTCCTCGTCAAGCACGAATTCCACTTCGGGATTGAGGGAAAGGTTCATCACCTTTTTTTCTTTTACTTCCGTTTCGGTGTTATTACAACCGACGAACCCTACCGCACTCGTTGCGAGCATTAAAGCCGCGCACAAAATTGCCATTTTTTTCATTGAACACAACCTCCTTGTTTTTCGTTGGTTAAGTATATTATATCATAAAAAGAAAAAAATGCAATACTTTTTCAAAAAAATTTCCCGAGCCGTTGTATTCAGCTCGGGATTTTGGGTTATTGTTGTTTCTTTTCCTTTGCTCTCGCTTTTGCGCGAAGCTCGCTATCCAAAATGCGTTTACGTATACGCAACGATTTGGGCGTTACCTCCAAAAGCTCGTCGTCCGCGATAAATTCCAGACATTCTTCCAAACTCATTTTACTCACGGGCACGAGCGTGAGCGCGTCGTCGCTACCGGACGAACGGGTGTTGGTGAGGTGTTTTGTCTTGCACACGTTCACGTTGATATCCTCGTTCAAATTGGTATACCCCACGACCATACCTTGATACACGGGCGTACCTGCCGTTACGAAAAGGTTACCACGGCTTTGCGCATTAAAAAGTCCGTAGGTTACCGCCTCGCCCGTTTCAAACGCTACGAGCGAGCCCGTGTTTCTGCGCTGCATATCCCCTTTATAAGGCTCGTAGGAATAGAAGATCGTGTTCATAATCCCCTGTCCCTTGGTGTCCGTCAAAAATTCGCTCTTATACCCGAACAAACCGCGCGAGGGAACGGTAAATTCCAAACGCATACGGTTACCCACCGCGTTCATCTGCACGAGGTTGCCTTTGCGATTACCCATTGCCGAGAACACCGCGCCCGTCATATCCTCGGGCACGTCCGCAACGAACCGCTCGATCGGCTCGTGGCGTACGCCGTCGATATCCTTATACAATACCTTGGGCGTGGAAACTTGAAACTCGTACCCCTCTCTTCGCATCGTTTCAATGAGAATGGAAAGGTGCATTTCCCCTCTACCGCAAACGCGGAAACTATCCGCCAAATCGGTGTCCGAAACGCGCAAAGATACGTCGCGGAGCAGCTCTTTATACAGTCTGTCGCGGAGCTGACGGGAGGTTACGAATTTACCCTCTTTCCCTGCAAACGGACTATCGTTGACGGAAAAGGTCATTTCCACCGTCGGATCTTCGATTCTAACGAACTCGACGGGCTCAACCTTGGTCGGCTCGCACACGGTGTCGCCGATATTGAGTCCGTCAATACCCGAAAATACCACGATATCGCCTGCCTGCGCGCTCGCCACGGGCACGCGCTCCAAGCCCTCGATTTGATAGAGGTTTGCAATTTTACAATTCGTGCGCACCTTGGGCTCGTTGAAATTACAAATAGATACGGGCTCGTTGGCGCGGATCGTACCGCGTTCGATACGTCCGATACCGATACGCCCTACGAATTCGTTATAATCGATACAAGAAACGAGGAGTTGACCTGCGCCGTCCACGTCCATTTCCATAGGCGGAATCGTTTCCAAAATGGTATCAAACAAGGGATTGAGGTTTTCCTCCTGCTTATCGGGGGTAAGCGACGCCGTACCTTGACGACCGCAACAATACACGATCGGGCTTTCCAGCTGTTCATCCGTTGCGTCCAACTCCATCATTAAAAGCTGCATTTCCTCGACGACCTCCGCTATACGCGCGTCGGGGCGGTCTACTTTATTGATAACGATAATGATTTTCAAACCGAGCGCAAGCGCCTTTTGCATAACGAAACGGGTTTGCGGCAACGGACCTTCCGCCGAATCCACCAAAATAAGCGCGCCGTTCACCATTTTCAAAACGCGCTCTACCTCGCCCGAGAAATCGGCGTGCCCGGGGGTGTCTACGATATTAATTTTCACGCCGTTATAATGCGCGGAGGTATTCTTGGCGAGTATGGTAATACCGCGTTCCCTTTCCAGATCGCCCGAGTCCATAACTCTGTCTTGTACCTGCTGATTTTCGCGAAATACGCCCCCTTGGGCGAGCATTTCGTTTACGAGCGTGGTTTTGCCGTGGTCAACGTGCGCAATAATCGCCACGTTTCTCAAATCTTCTCTGATCACTTTTTTCTATATCTCCTTACAATGCTTGTACTTTCGTGTTTTTATAGGTGGTAAAACGAATGGTATTCCCGTTATCGTCAATCGGCTCACTCTCATAAACGCAGACGAAATTTTCGTTTTCATCAAGGTTAGGAAAGAACGTGTCCGCATCTCCCACCGCGTCCACTTTGGTTACGAGGATTTCTTCGCAATAGGGCAATAACTCGCGGTAAATTTCGCCGCCGCCGATCACGTAAATTTCTTCGTTTTCACGCGCTTTCATTTCCTTTTTCAACTCTTCGAACGAACGCACGATTACGCAATCATCTCGTACCTGCCCCCTTGAAAGCACGATATTTACGCGATTTTTCAAGGGCTTTTGATTGGGAAAGGAGCGGAGGGTGTTGCCGCCCATAACCAGGGTATGTCCACTCGTCGTTTCGCGGAAAAATTTCATATCTTTGGGCAGGGAAAACATCATATCGCCGTTTTTCCCGATCCCCCACTTTTTATCGGCGTGTACGATCGCTTTTATCATATCGCCACCGGTATCTTTTTATCTAATTTTTCGTATTCGTAGTCCACTAGTTGAAAGCTGTCCACGGTGAAATCGTAAAAATTCGTAACGTTCGGATCGACGATCAGTTTGGGCGCTTTATGACGGGGCTTTTCAAGTACCTCTTTCACGAGCGGAATATGCCGATCGTAGATATGCGCGTCGGCGATCACGTGCACGAGCTCGCCTGCTTTCAAGCCCGAAACCTGCGCAAGCATAATGAGGAGCACCGCATACTGCACGACGTTCCAGTTGTTCGCCGTGAGCATATCGTTGGAGCGCTGGTTGAGTATACCGTTGAGCGTATCTCCTGAAACGTTGAACGTCATAGAATACGCGCATGGATACAAATGCATTTCGTGCAAATCCTCAAAGTTATAAATATTCGTCATAATCCGACGGCTTGCAGGATTGTTTTTCAAATCGAACAAAACGCGATCGACTTGATCGAACTCCCCCTCTTTATACTTGTGTTTCACGCCCAGCTGATAGCCGTACGCCTTGCCGATCGAGCCGTTTTCGTCCGCCCAGCTATCCCAAATATGCGAGTTTAAGTCGTGGATATTGTTGCTCTTTTTCTGCCAGATCCAAAGCAGCTCGTCCACGCACGAGCGGAACGCCGTACGACGAATGGTTAAAATGGGAAATTCCTCTTGCAAATTATAACGGTTTACGATACCGAATTTTTTCACGGTATGCGCGGGCGTACCGTCCTCCCATTTCGGGCGTACGTTTAAATCGGTGTCCCAAAACCCGTTTTGCATAATATCCGTCATATTTTGCGCAAAAATCTCGTCCGCTCTGCTCATAAAGCCCACCTCGCTAGTTTTTATCTTGTTTATTATATCACATACAAAAGATTTCGTCAAGGTTTGAAAAACTTTTTTTAGTTTATTTTCGCA
>JAZNEZ010000165.1:0-4036 GCA_045588875.1 Candidatus Scatosoma sp.
ATGCGAAAAACCCGTTTTTCCCCGTTAGTTGAACGGTACTTCGCTGAACTTCCGCTACGTCGGACAAAGAAAAACGCAACGAACGAAAATACACACGATATAAGGAGTAACGTAATTATGAAAACCTATATGGCGCACGCCGAAACGGTTGAAAGAAAGTGGTACGTCGTGGACGCAGAGGGTGTAACGCTCGGTCGTCTGGCGAGCCGCGTTGCCGCAGTTCTTCGCGGCAAGAACAAACCCACCTTCACTCCCAACGTGGACACTGGTGATTTCGTAATCATCATCAACACCGATAAGGTAGTGCTCACGGGTAAGAAGTTGGAAGATAAATTTTACAGATATCACAGCGGTTACATCGGAGGGCTCAAAGAAATCGCTTACAAGAAATTGATGGCGGAAAAGAGCGACCTTGCGGTGTACGAAGCGGTGAAAGGTATGTTGCCCAAAAACAGTCTTGGCAGAGCTATGCTTAAAAAGCTCCGCGTTTACAAAGGCGCTGAACACAACCACGCGGCACAAAAGCCCGAAGTGCTCAAAATCGACTAAAAGAGAGGATTGAAATATGGCAAAAGCAAACGTGAAAAAGAAAATTCAATTCTGGGGAACGGGCAGAAGAAAGAAGGCGATCGCTCGTGTTCGTCTGATCCCTGGCGGTAACGGTACGATCGTGATCAACGACCGCGCTTTTGAGGACTACTTCCCCCAAGGTACTTTGCAGTACATCGTGAAACAACCCCTTAACGAAATCGACGTCGCTACCAAGTACGACGTTATGGTAAACGTTATCGGCGGTGGTTACACCGGTCAAGCAGGCGCGATTCGTCTTGGCGTAGCGCGCGCGCTTTTGGAGGCAGAGGAAAACAGCCGTCCTGCACTCAAAGCGGCAGGTTTCTTGACGCGCGACCCCCGTGCAAAAGAAAGAAAGAAGTACGGCTTGAAGAAAGCTCGTCGTGCTCCGCAGTTCTCGAAGAGATAATCTTATCGAAAACAACAACAAAACGCAAAACAGCTCCTTGCAAGAGGGGCTGTTTTTACGTGTGAAAGCAGAAAAACGAAAAACGCCTTATCCTAAACAGGGTAAAGCGTTTTCCGTTTTTGCAAACTCATAAGAAACGATATATTCAAGATTTCTTGTAAAATATTTATATGGATAATAAATTTGCAAACAGATTAAAAGAATTGCGAACGGCAAAAGGAATCAGTCAAAAAGAGTTGGGGAAAATAATTGGTGGCACGTATTCAGCAGTCAGTTATTGGGAGCAGGGGATTAACGAACCGAAGATAAGCTACGTGATTGCACTGTGCCGTTATTTTGACGTTTCTGCGGATTATTTATTAGGATTAACAGACGAATAAGGACACCTTTCGGTGTCCTTATTCATTCATTTATTCGTTTGTTTGTTGCATCAACAGGGCTTGTAATTTTTCGGCGACTTCGGGCATTTCCGAGCGGAAATCTCCGTTTTCCGTAAAGCGGACGTGTCCGCTTTCTACGATCGATTTGCTTTCTCTGTCCAATCGTAATACAACGAAATCCAAATGTTCTTTATGCTTGTTATAATAAAGTTTATCGAGGAATAAAAAGCCTGTGTAAATGTCGCTTGCTTTGTCCTCGCTTGCCGTGTAATCGACGTCGGGATAAATGATAATACTTTCCCCTTTGTCGAGGTATTCCACCGATTTACGGTACGTTTTTATCGAGTCGTTACCGCCCCGATAAACGGGGATTGCTTGTACCGAACGGATCATAGGCGCAACCACCAAAGAGGTGAAGAACGCGCCGATTTTGGCAAAAATAACGCCGATACCGCGCCGTTTATGTTTGACGGTGAACGTGTAGCCACCGAATTGATTGTAACAATCCTTAAAGGTGAAGAAATTTTTCAAGACGTAGCTGTGTACGTCGAATTGTAACGATTGATAGATTTTAACGGGCCCGTGCGTGTGCAGGTGTCTGCATAAATATACGGTAGGTTTTTCGGGCGTTTGCACCTTGCTTTTATATTTCCGCACGAAAATATTGAAGAAGAACCGACAAAACCGTAAGAAAGGACCGTAGAAATGCAGTCGTTTGTCCTTGGGATCGGCAAATACCCAAGCCTGTTGAATACCGTACGAAAAAATACTTAAAATAAGGTCGCACAAATACTTGAACAGGGTGATGAGCGCCGCCGTGCCTTTATCGGCGAAACCGAAAGAGGTTATCCACAGATTGAGCAGGCAGGCGATAGAATAGGAAATGCCGAGCTGGAAGAACCATAGCGTGTAATATCGGAACACCGAGCGTTTTTGCTTGCCCTTGAAAACGACCTTGAAATTAAAGAAGAAATTAAAGATCGAGGAGAGTACGCGCGCCGTAACGGTGGGGATCGCCATCGTGAGCGCCGCCGAGGGCAACGCCCAACCGAGCGCGAGGTGAGTAAGCACGAAGAATACGCTTACTTCAATCACGCCCGAGCCGAGCGCGGAGATAAGATACCACGCAGGGTTTTTAAGGAGTACCGCCGCCACGCGCGATCCGTCGCGGAAAGTGCGGTAGTGGGAAACCTTTTCCACGTCCGAGGGCTTTTCCTCGTATACCGTCGTGATCGGGATTTCCACGATCTTATACCGCTTTTTGTGGAGAACGATTAGCATACTCATTTCGTATTCGAACCGATCGCCCTTGATTGCCAGCAATTCGTCAAGCAGAGAATAAGAGAATGCGCGAAGTCCCGTTTGCGTGTCGGTCAAGGAAAGTCCGTAGAGGAATTTATAAATCCTACGCGTGGTGATATTCCCCGTGCGACTACGTTTGGGTACGTGCGGCAGGGAGAAATCGCGCGCGCCGAGCACGAGCGCCTCGGGACGGGATAACGCCTCTTTCGCCACGTTCACGACGTCCTTGACAAGGTGCTGACCGTCGCAATCGGCGGTAACGAACGCAAAGCTTTCGTCGTAATGCTCCTTGCAATAGACAAACGCGTGCTTTAAGGCGTACCCTTTGCCGTGGTTTTCGGCATACGAAAGTACCTTGCACTTGGGATTTTGCGCAAGGGTATCGAAAATTTCCGTGTATTTTTCCCCACTCCCGTCGTTGACGACGAGTACCTCGTGAAAGCCGTTTTCCGTCAGCTCGTTCACGTAATCGATAAACGCGCGTGGCGGCTCGTAGGCAGGGATAATAATCACCGTTTTTGTTTGTACGTTTGCTTGGTTTTCCATAAAAAGCCTTAACTATGAAAAATTTCTATATAACATTTTACCACATCACGGACAAAAAATCAAGATAATTATTCCATATGCGGTAAAATTTCACACAATCATAACTTTTTAAGGCTTTTTGATACGCCTCGCGCGCTGGTCGTGCGCGTCCATAAACGCGAGAAAGGCGTTCGGCGCGCTTTTTTCTTCCTCTTGGGGCGCTTTCTCTATTTCGGGCTCGGCGGTAGAGCTGGACGGCGTTTTCTCTTCCGCATCCGCCGTATTCGCGCTCGTATTCGCGGTCATATTCAAAAAAGACTGTAAAATTTGGAATAAACCGAAAGGTTCCACGGCAAAAAAACCTCCATTTGAAAAAATTCACAGAAAAAAGCGTTAAAAACGGGGCGTTTTTGTTTGCTTTGATTTGCGTTTTGATATATAATAGAATATGCGTTAGTATAGTCGGTTCATTCCGACCAAAATCAAAGTGCGATTTTTTGACTAACGAAATAGGATTGCTTAACACAATGGAGGCATATATGAAGGGCAAATGCAAAAACATACTCGGCGTTACGCTTGCCGCGCTCACGCTCGGTGCGACGGTTGCGCTTGCAGGCTGTGGCAACGGGGCGTATAAGGGGGACGCGATCACCGATTACGTATCCGAGGGCGTAGTTTCTTCTAACGGCGGTTTTGCCGTGGAAAAGGGGGACTTCGTCTACTTTATCAACGGCTCGGAAGATTACACCGAAAGCAACGCGTACGGCGACGCGGTGAAAGGCGCGTTGATGCGTATTTCCAAGACCGATCTTGCGGCAGGGACTTATGCGAACGTGAAAACGATCGTGCC
>JAZNEZ010000166.1:0-4062 GCA_045588875.1 Candidatus Scatosoma sp.
ACACGCCGATAGAGATAAAATAAAGCGTTCTCTTGATAACGTTATGAAAGCCATTGAAGAAGGGATTTTCACAGCGACCACAAAACAGCGTATGCAAGACTTGGAAAACGAACTTGCGTTACTTGACGAGAAAATCGTGATAGAAGAATACAAAGCACAAAATCAACTTACCTGTGAAGAAGTGTTCCAATTCCTGCTACACACGGCGAGAAAAGAGCCAAATTTGATGATACATTCATTTGTTCAACGGGCAATCCTTTCAGACGATAAAATCGAAATTTACTACAATTTCACAAACAAACAATTACCCGACGGCGCTCCTGATGAGTGCTGTCGGGTTTCTTCTAACGAGCTGAAAGCCTTTATTTATAAGGATTGTAAAGAAAAAAACGGTAACTCTCCGAAAGGTTCGGATAGTTACCGTCTGGTGCGGTCGACAGGAATTGAACCTGCATGGAGTTACCCACAAGATCCTTAGTCTTGCGCGTCTGCCAGTTCCGCCACGACCGCATTAACGAACATTATTATATCGCAACTATATACTTTTGTCAACTCATTTTAATTGTTCTTTGAAAAAAATTTGAAAATTTTTCTTTTTTCTTTTTCCCTATACATATTCCCCTCCGCCTTTACCCACAATATTTGTAAACGGAGGAATTTTTATGAAAGCAACAGGAATTGTCAGAAGAATAGACGAGCTGGGGCGCGTGGTCATTCCAAAAGAAATACGCCGCACGCTCCGCATTAAAGAGGGCGATCCCCTCGAAATTTTTACCGACCGCGACGAGCTTATGCTCAAAAAATATTCGCCCATCGCCACTTTGGAGCGTTTCAGCAAGGCGACTGCCCGTTCCCTCAACGATTTGAGCGGTAAGCTTGCCGTGATCTGCGACACCGACGGAGTGTTACACGCTTACGGCGACGGCAAAAAAGAGCGCGACGGGAAAGGTCTTTCCGAACATATGGATAAAATCTTAAAAGAACGGCGCAGCTATATGGCCAACGCCGCGGAGGGTGGCGACGTGATTCCCCTTACCGCCGCGCGCGAAGAAGGCGTAACCGCACAGGTTATCGTGCCTATCGTGTCTGGTGGCGACTGTCTGGGCGCGGTTGCCGTACTCTCCAAAGAGGACGGTGCGAAAATGGATTCCGCGGATATGAATCTTGCCCGTCTTACCGCCGATATCTTGGCAAATCAATTCGAATAATCTTGTAGGCAGGCACACGACCTGCCCACTACATATATGCCTGCCCCTCAAACACATTTTCTCATCGCGAGAGAAACGCTTAAACGCTTTCCTCCAAATATTCAAGACAAAATACGACCGCACCTTTCCCTCTATTTCTTCGGGGCACAGGGCGCGGACTTTTGTTTCTTTTATCCCCTGACGGGCGGTTTTTCACAAAATTTCGGCTCGTACCTGCACCGCAAGGGCGGCTACGGCGCGTTCAGCGTTTGCAAAGCTTTTTCCGCGCAACCCTCGCTGTTTGCCTATTCCCTCGGCTATATCACCCATTACGCCGCCGATACCGTATTTCACCCCTTTATCTACCAAACCGCCGGACGCTCTACTTTCCGCCACACCCGTCTCGAAAGCGCTTTCGACGCCTTTTTCAAAACGCATCTACCCCAAGAGCAGGAAACGGCAGACTTTGCGTGCCCCAAGCTCTTTCCGCGCGAGAAAAACGATTTGTTCTTGCTTTACGCCGCGATCTCTGCGCGCGTGGGTTTTCCGCCCCTCGACAAAAAGGCGTTTTACCGTGCCGTTTCTTTATTCAACGCATACCTGCCCCTATCGTCGCGGTCGTTAACAATGAAAAAGACCGCGCTCGTTTCTACGCTCGCACCCAAGGCAAATCTCTTTTTCGAACGCGCCGTGCGCCGTGCCCTTTCCGTGAGCGCGGAGTTTTGCCTTGCCTTAAAAAAGAACACCCCGCTGTCTTACGAGGTGTTCGGAAAAAGCTATTTAAGCGGCGAGCTTACTCGGTTGGAATAAGCCCCGAAAGCGTTTCTTGCAACGTGTCGAGCGCAGGCTGGATATATACGCCGCACGCGTCGTATAATTTTTTAGAAAGACATTCGCCCGTGAAGAGTTTATCCACGTTAAAAATACCGTACGATCCGAGCGCGTACCAAACAGCCCAAATCAATATACAAACCGCCACGCCGATCAAAAGATACGTTACGCAAGCGAGCGCCCCGTCGATCACACGGAAAAATCCCACGCCCTCGATACCCTCGGCAAGCGATCTTAACAAAAACCCGATCAGCCACACGACGAGCATCAAGAACACGAACAAGATAAGTCCTGCCAAAATTTTACCTACGATCGGCGCAAAATCTATGGGCAAGCCCATTGCCGTCGCCGCGCCCTCACAGCGCACCACGTACGCATTGAGCATTTCCACGCCACCCTCTTCTAACGGCAACGCAAACGCCGAGAACGGCAACCAAAATCCCAACACGAGCGCCGCAAGTCCACCAACTGTGCCAAACAACGAACGCACGCTTGATACAAAACCGTTTTGATACCCCTTACAAGCGAGCTTGACGATTACGCCGATCATTAAAAAGTCCAAGCCGTACGCAAATACGTAGTCGGTCAACAAGACGATGATTTCCTGCTCGTAGAGTGCCGCAAACGTCGTATCCCTCAGCGACGTACCGCCCATAAAGAACAACGCCACCGCAAGCACGATAAACAGTACCGTCGCCGCGTTGATCGCGCAGATGAGTCCACCGAAAATACGTCCGAAAACGGTGGGTTTGCCGTAGCCCTTACGCACCAAAATGGTCGTGGAGCGGTAGTTTTCGTAGTCGTCGTAATCGACTTCTTCGTCGTCGTATTCAATACCGTTTTCGTCGCTGTTAAAAAGATCTCCGCTACGCCGTACCCGTTTCACGCGCGGACGGAACAAAAGACTGAAAACGCCGTAAAGCAGGAGGGAAACCAAAATACAGGCAAGGGCAAGCACGAACGACGCGCCGAAAGCGGTTATCTCCGCGCCAAGCTCCATTCCCTCCAACAGGGCAAAAACGGGATTTGTTTCCACCAAAAAAGATTCGACGAGAAAGTACGCCGTGCCTGCAAAGAGCCAGACGAGTCCGCTCCAACTCACACGCCGAAAGCCTTTGAAAAAACCGACGAAGAACGTGATCAAAAGCACCGCGGCAGCCACCGCCGCCACGATCAACGGCAGTTTTTCCATTATATCGATCGACGCGCTATCCGTCAATATCGCATATACAGGCGTCATATGCACTTACTCCTTTCGTTATTTATTGAAATTATCTTTCAGCGACACGATCTCCGACAACACGAGCTTGCCGCTTTCCATACATTTTTTATAATACCCCACGCGCATAAGTTGGAACTGTTTCCCCTCTGCACTCTCAAAAAGATAGGGCTCGGCTTTGCCTTGGAAAATATGTTCGCTGTCCAAATTCATTCTCTCGCCGAAATCTTGACCTGCGTATTCGGCGTCCTTTAAGAGTACGCCGTATTTGCGGATCTCCGCGTCCACGCCCGTCTTACCGTCTACCCATTGAATCGTGCCTTTCACCTTGATACCGCTCGTATCGTTGGACGATCTACTTTCGGGGATATACGAGCATTTCAGCTCCACAACCTCGCCGTTTTCGTCCTTTACGACCTCGTCGCAATGAATAATGTAGGCGTTTTTCAAGCGCACGTAGCCGTCTACTTTCAAACGTTGGTACTTGGGGGGCGGATCAAGAGAGAAGTCCGCTTTATCAATATACACCGTTTTCGAGAACGCGACCTTGCGCGTGCCCAGCTCGGGCTTTAAGGGGTGCAACGCCGTTTCCAGCTCCTCCTCGCCCTCGTAGTTGGTGAGCGTAACTTTCAAAGGTTCGAGCACCGCCATAGCGCGTTCGGCGTTTTCGTTGAGGTTGTCGCGAATACAAGCCTCCAAATAGGAAAGCTGACATTCCGAATTCGCCTTTACGATACCGATTTTCGTACAGAAATCGAGCAACGCTTCGGGCGGCACACCGCGGTTTCTAAGCCCCGCCACCGTCGGCATACGGGGATCGTCCCA
>JAZNEZ010000167.1:0-15632 GCA_045588875.1 Candidatus Scatosoma sp.
GCCTTTCGACGCGACGTACGCCGAGGCGATTATGGCAACGCCTGCCACGGAGGGCGAGGAGAGCGGTATCGTGAAACAGGTGTACGTAAAGGGTTATAAAAAGGGCGAAAAGGTACTCCGCTACGCGCAGGTTATCGTTACGCAATAAGCTTACGAAAGTCAATCGGAAAAGATTGACTTTTTTTATGAAAATTTAGGGCTATTTTATAGCTTTCTTTTTTGAAATATGGTATAATAGAAAAAACTGCGTATTTTTTTACGCAACGAAGGAGGAGTTATGCAACCCGTATACAAAAGAGTGTTGTTAAAGCTGTCGGGGGAGGCGCTTGCAGGGGATCAAAGATTCGGACTCAATCACGAGGTGATTGCGCCCGTCGTGGAGCAGATCGTTGAGCTGCATAAAATGGGAGTACAAGTCGGGCTCGTGATCGGCGGCGGTAATTTCTGGCGAGGCAGACAGGGTACGAATATGGACCGTACGACGGCAGATCATATGGGTATGCTCGCAACGGTTATGAATTCGCTTGCGATGATGGACGCGATCGAACAGCGCGGCGTGCCCGTACGCGTGCAAACGGCGCTCGATATGGTGTCGCTTGCAGAGCCGTTTATTCTGCGCAAGGCGCTTCGGCATTTTGAAATGGGCCGAATCGTGATTTTCGCTTGCGGTACGGGCAATCCTTATTGTTCGACGGATACGGCGGCGGCGCTCCGTGCTTGCGAGATCGACGCGGACATATTACTTATGGCAAAGAACGTGGACGGTATTTACGACTCCGATCCCAAGACCAACCCGTTTGCGAAAAAATACGAAACGTTGCGCTATGCGGATATCATCAATCAAGGCTTGAAAGTGATCGATTTCACCGCCGCGACGATGTGTATGGAAAACAACGTGCCCACGCTTGCGTTCGGCTTGAACGAGGAAAATTCAATCGTTCGGGCGGTATGCGGAGAAAAACTCGGCACGATCATCAAAGTATAAATTATAAAAATACCGTAAAGGAGAAATAATTATGATTGAAAACGAAAAAGTAGAAGAGATGGAATTAGAGCTCGAAGAAAAATCGGAAAACACCTTAAAAGCGCTGGAAAACGATTACGGCGCAATCCATACGGGCAGAGCGAATCCGCACATTCTCGACAGAATCGAGGTAGAGGCGTACGGCGGTATGAGCAAGCTGATCGAGCTTGGTAACGTAGCCGTTTTGGACGCGCGTTGCTTGCAGATCAATCTTTGGGATAAATCGCTTTTGAAAGCGGTGGAAAAGGCGATTTTGCAATCGAATATCGGTCTTACCCCCTCCAACGACGGACAGGTGATTCGTTTGGTATTCCCCGTGATGACGGAAGAGCGCAGAAAGGAACTCGTGAAGCAGGCGAAGAAAATGGGCGAGGACGCAAAGGTGGCGCTCCGTAATCACCGCCGCGAGGCTATGGACGTACTCAAAAAGATGAAGACGGCGAAAGAGCTGTCCGAGGACGAGGCGGCAGGCTGTGAGGCGGACGTGGAAAAGACGGTTTCGGGGTATATGTCCAAGCTAGAAACGATTATTGCCGCAAAAGAAAAGGAACTCACGACTATTTGACCTATGGCGCGGAATACAATAATGGCAGAGGAAAATATCCCTCGGCATATTGCGATCATTATGGACGGGAACGGGCGTTGGGCGAAAAAGCGTTTGATGCCCCGTTCTTTCGGGCATAAAATGGGAATGGAGCGTATGATCGGGCTTATGGAGCACGCCTTTGATTTGGGCGTGGACTACGTAACCGTGTACGCCCTTTCCACGGAAAATCTCAAACGCCCGAAAGAGGAGCTCGACGGTTTGTTCGATTTGATCCGTAACCATTTCGCGCAGTATATGGAGCGCGTTTGCGCGCGCGGCGTGCGATTGCGTATTCTCGGCGATACCTCGCTTTTGCCCACCGACGTGCAAAAAATCCTCGCGGAGTCGGAGGAAAAGACTGCTTGCTACGAGGGGAAAGGCATTAACGTCGCGCTTGGCTACGGCGCGCGTGCGGAGATCGTGCGAGCGGCGAATTTGGCGCTCGAAAGGGGCGAAAAGCTGACGGAAGAAAGTTTTGCCGCGCTGTTGTATACAGGCGGTCAGCCCGATCCCGACCTCATTATCCGCACGGGGAAAGAAGTACGGCTGTCCAACTTTTTGTTGTATCAAGCGGCGTATGCGGAGCTATATTTTACCGATAAAATGTTTCCCGAATTTTCCGATAAGGATTTAGACGAGGCGTGCAAGTGGTACGCGAGCCGCGTGCGACGGTTCGGAAAGACGGACGAACAGCTTTGAAAATGATGAAATTCTTTTACGACGTTTTGTCGAACAGGAGAAAGGACTTATGAAAACCCGAGTGATTACAGGCACTTGCTACGTAGCGATCCTGTTGGCGTTTTTCTTTTTGAAAATATACGTACACGATTTTTGTTTCGATCTGCTCATTTACGCGTTCGCGATTATCGGCGCGTTTGAAATGTTGCGCGCAATGGGCGATAAGGTTACGAAAGCGGAGCGCGTGATCGTGATGCTGTTCGTGCTTGCTTGCATACCTGCTTGCGCGATTTCCGAATATTATTTCCGTTTCGGTCTGCACGTTACGAGTATTTGTTTCGTCGCAATGGGCACGGCGCTTTTGTCTTTGCTTGTTCTCCGCCACGAGGAAACGACGCCCGAAAATCTCGGCGTGGCGTTTTTCTCCGCGCTCTATCCCGTGCTACTCTTGATCGTGCTCGTGCTTATCAATCACGTGTCCGATCCCGTGGCTTTGCAAACGGGTAAGTATCCTGCGATATTGAACGATATCGCGTTCAACTCCGACATACTCATCTTGTTCGTGTTCGTCGTGTCGCCTGCGTCCGATTGTATGGCGTTCTTTTTCGGTAAATTTTTGCGCAAACAATTCCCTGAAAAAATGGCGCCCGATATCAGCCCGAATAAGACGATTATCGGCGGTATCGGCGGGCTCGTCGGCGGTGTGGTCGGTGCGGCGGCGTTGTATTTTATCTATAACGCAATCGCAGGCACGTTCGCGAATATGCATATTTGGTTGCCCGTGTATCTTGCGATCGGCTTTATCGCGGCGGCGGCAACGGAGTTCGGCGATTTGGTCGAAAGCTGTATCAAACGCAAGCTCGGCATTAAGGATATGGGCAATATTTTCCCTGGGCACGGTGGCGTGCTCGACCGTATCGACGGAACGCTGTTTGCGAGCGTGGCGGTGTATTTGGCGTTTGCGCTGATACGCCTTTTGGTGTCGTAAACAATGAAACGGATAGCGCTTATCGGTTCAACGGGCTCGATCGGCAGACAGGTATGCTCGGTCGTGCGTCGGTATCCCGATTTATTTCAGATAAAAAGCTTGGTGGCGAACGCCTCCGCAGAAACCTTCTTACAACAGGTGATCGAGTTTAAGCCCGAATACGCCGCGCTCGTTAGCGAGGAAGAGGGGAAAAAGCTCGTTGGAAAAATACCGCAAGGCGTACGCTTTGCCTACGGCGTAGAGGCGGCGTTGGAGGCGGTGGGCTACGGCGACGTGGCGTTTATCGCTGCCACGGGTTTTGCAGGCTTGCAATATTCCCTTAAAGCGATCGAATTAAAAAAGGATATTGCGCTTGCGAACAAGGAAACGCTCGTTTGCGGTGGCGAGCTCGTAATGGAGCAAATCAAGGGGGCAGGTGTGCGTTTAATGCCCGTGGACAGTGAACATTCCGCGCTTTGGCAGGCGCTCAATTTCCGCTTGGACGCACCCTTTTCAAGGCTGATCATTACGGCGAGCGGCGGTCCGTTCTACGGTTGGACGAAAGAGAAATTGTTATCGGTTACGCCTGCGTCCGCACTCAAACACCCCACGTGGCAGATGGGCGCGAAGATTACGATTGATTCGGCAACGCTACTCAATAAAGGCTTTGAGGTGATCGAGGCGAAATGGCTGTATAATGCGCCGTTGGAGAAGATATCCACGGTGGTACAGCCCGAAAGTATTATTCATTCTATGGTGGAGTTTGCCGACGGGGGCATTTTGGCGCAAATGAGCTATCCAACGATGGAACTACCTATTCAGCTTGCCCTCACTTATCCTAAGCGTTTGGATTGCGACTTGAAACCGCTTGATTTCGTATCGCTCGGCGCAATAAGGTTTTTGCCCTTAAACAGAAAAGATTTTCCCTGCTATGATCTGGCGTTGACGGCGGCGGAAAAGGGGGATAATTACCCTTGCGCGCTCAACGGCGCAGGCGAAGTGGCGGTGCACGCCTTTTTGGACGGCAAGATCGGCTTTTTACAAATCGCGGAAATTATCGAAAATACGTTAGAAAAAACCGAGCGCGCGAAAACGACTTCTTACGAAGTATTGCAAGAAACGGACGCGCGCGCACGCGCATATGCAAAAGAATATATTGCAAAAAAGGGGTTGTAAAATTTGGTTTATTTGGCGAATGTATTAGCGGTAGACTGGTTGAAAAGCGTACTTGGCGTATTGCTTGCAATCGTCATTCTGCTCGCTATGGTAACGATACACGAGTTCGGGCATTATATCGCAGGAAAGCTTTTGCATTTCAAAATCAACGAATTTTCGGTGGGATTTGGTCCTGCACTTTTCAAAAAACGCAGTAAAAAAACGGGCGAGCTGTTTGCCTTGCGCGTTATTCCGCTCGGTGGTTATTGCGCGTTCGACGGCGAGGACGAATATGACGAAGAAAAGCAAGAGCAAGAGCCTGTTTTCGAAGAGGAAAAGGAAGAACGCTTGGAGGAAGAATATCCCGAGCCCAAGGGCGAACGATTTAACGATCAACCGCCTTGGAAACGGATTATCGTGCTCGTTGCAGGCGCGACGATGAATTATCTTTTGGCACTTTTATTGATCGTGATTATGTTCGCAGGAATAGGACGTCCCGTGTATTCCGTCGTCGTGGAAAGACCGGAAGAGCCGTCCGTGCAAACGTATGAAAACGGCTTACAGACGGGCGACGTTATTTTACAGATCAACGGCGAGAACGTGTATATGATCACCGATTACCTCGACGCGTTAAACGGCGAAAAGGCAGGCGCGGAAATTCCCGTGCTGGTGGTAGCCGAGGGCGAGAGGGTAACACGTACGCTCGTGCTTGCCGCGGACGCGAATTTTAAGAATATGTCGGATACGCAAACGCTGCTCAAAGCAATGAATATATACGGCTTATACACGGTTACGCAAAGGCAGAGCTTTTTCCCGTCGATCGGTCATTCGTTTGTGTATTCGTGGAAGATCGGCGGCACGGTGCTCCGTTCCTTGGGCGAACTGCTCACGGGAAAGCTTGGATTGAGCGCAATGGGCGGACCGGTAACGACGATTTCCGTTACGGCGCAAGCGGCGTCAAGCGGCTTGATGTCCTTCCTTAATATCGCGGCGTTTATCGGGGTGAACCTTGCCGTATTCAATCTTTTGCCCGTGCCTGCGCTTGACGGATGTAAGGTGATATTCTGTATTATTGAGTGGATCAGAAAGAAACCCGTCAACCGTAAAGTGGAAACGATTATTCATTTCGTCGGACTCGTTTTCCTGTTCGGGTTTGCCATACTCGTCGATTTGTTGCAATTATTTATCTAAAAAATTTCAGCCTGTCAAGTAAAAATGCTTGACAGGCTTATTTTTATGGTGTATAATAGGAGAACAATGAAAGACGATTTGAACTTTTTACAGCTTTGGGATTTATATTCCCCTCTGCTTACTTCCACGCAACGAGAGATCACCGATCTGTATTTTAATTACGACCTTTCCTTGGGAGAGATAGCCGAGCAAAAAGGGGTTTCGCGGCAGAGCGTGTCCGATTGCTTGGGGAAGTGCAGAAAACAGCTAGAAAAATACGAAGAAAAGCTCGGCTTTTTGAAAATGCTTACCGATTTATCAAGGGAATATTCGGCGTATATGACGCAGGTTACGAGATTTATCAAGGAGCAGAACACGCCAAAGGCGCGCGCTTTGAAAGAAAGGCTTGACGCGGTGCATAAGGAGTTCGGCTCGGAAATTATAGAAACGGAATAAAAGAGGTTGTAATGGCTTTATTCGGATCTTTATCGGAAAGATTAAATCATATATTTTCCAAACTCACGAAAAGGGGAAAGCTGACGGAGCTGGAAATCCGCACGGCGATGCGCGAGGTGCGCGTGGCTTTGCTTGAAGCGGACGTCAACTTGAAAGTGGCGAAAAATTTTATCGCGGAGGTTTCGGAAAAGGCGGTCGGGCAGGAAATTTTGTCCTCGCTCAACCCTGCCCAGCAGGTTATTAAAATCGTCAACGAAGAGCTGATCGAACTGATGGGCTCGAAAAACGCGAAAATAGAAGTATCGCCCAAGCTCCCCACCGTGATTATGATGTGCGGCTTGCAGGGCGCAGGGAAAACCACGCTTTGCGGCAAGCTTGCGTTGCTCCTTAAAAAACAGGGCAAAAAGCCGTTGCTGGTGGCAGGGGATATCTACCGCCCCGCGGCAATCACGCAGCTCCAAGTAGTGGGCAAAAACGCGCAGGTGGAAGTATTTGAAAAGGGCACGCAAAGCCCCGTGAAAACGGCGAAACAGGCGATTGAACACGCGCGCTCGAAAGGGTACGACACCGTGATTTTGGACACGGCAGGGCGTTTACAGATCGACGAAACGCTGATGCAGGAGCTTGAAAATATCAAAAAGGAAGTGGAGGTTACGGAAACGCTGCTCGTCGTGGACGCAATGACGGGACAAGAGGCAGTGAACGTTGCCGAAGCGTTCAACGCAAGGCTGGAAGTGACGGGCGTGATCTTGACCAAGCTCGACGGCGACACGCGCGGCGGCGCTTGCCTCTCGATTAAGGCGGTAACGGGTAAGCCCATTAAATTTATCGGCGTGGGCGAAAAGCTGACCGATTTAGAGCCGTTCTATCCCGACAGAATGGCGTCGCGAATACTCGGTATGGGCGACGTGCTGTCCTTGATAGAAAAAGCGCAACAGGCGATCACGGAAGAGGACGCGAAGAAAATGCAACAGAAAATGCTCGCAAACTCGTTCACCCTTTCCGATTACTTGGAACAGTTTTCGATGATGAAGAAGATGGGCGGCGCGCAAGCTATGCTTTCTATGCTCCCTGGGGCAAGTAAAATGAAAGTGGGCGAGGGGGATATCGACGAAAAGAAGATCGAGCGCACGAAAGCGATCATTCTTTCGATGACGAAATCCGAGCGCGACAATCCCTCGATAATCGATAGCAAGAGAAAACGGCGTATTGCGGCAGGCTCGGGTACGAGCGTACAGGACGTAAATCAGCTCTTAAAGCAGTTCGATCAGACGAAAATGCTTATGAAACAGTTAAAAGGCGGTCGCGGAAAATTCCGTTTGCCGTTCTGAAAATAAAAAAAGAAAAAAATATTTTAAGATACTTTGGAGGTATTTATTATGGTAAAAATGAGACTTACGAGAATGGGCGACAAAAAGAACCCTATCTACCGTATCGTGGTAGTAGACAGCAGAAAGGCTGCGACGGGCGAGTACATCGAATGCGTCGGTCATTACAGACCTACCTGCGATCCCGTTGAGCTTGACGTGAACGCAGAGGCTGCGAAAGCTTGGCTTGCAAAAGGCGTTCAGCCCACCGAAACGGTGAAAAACTTGCTCGTGAAAGCCGGCGTGGTAGAAAAGAGTGCGAAACTTAGCCCCTCGAAGACCAAAGGCAAAAAGTCGGATAAATAAAACCAAGAAACCGCCGTGCAAAACTTCGTTGCACTTGCGTTTTTCCTCGCTCGTTTACGATCAGTAAACTCCCGTCGGAAAAGCCGCGTGCGCCTTGTTTTGCGCGCGTCTTGCTTGGTTTTATGGCTGGATAGAAAGGAGCAAAACAATGTTGGATTTAATCAAATATATCGTAGAGCAGTTTGCCGAGGATAAGGAAAACGTCGAATACGAGGTCAAGGAAAAGGATCGCGTGATCGAGGTTACCGTCGTGCTTACCGCCTCCGATATGGGTAAAGTGATCGGCAAGCAGGGCAAGATCGCGAAAGCGATGCGTACCATCGTCCGCGCGGCAACCCCTGCAAGCAGCAAAAAATACGTGGTGGAGATCCGCGAGAAAAACGGCACTGTGGTGAACGGCGACGACGCGGATGCCGAGTAATTTTTTGTCGCGCAAGACAATAAAAAAGGCTTTCAAGCGGAAGCCTTTTTTTGGCATTTGAAAAGGAGCAGAGTATGAGTCGTTTGATTATTGCCGAGGTGCTCAAACCGCAAGGTATACGCGGTGAATTAAAGGTGAAAACGTTCACCGATACCCCCGAAAACGTCAAGGCGTTCAAAACGGTGTATATCGATAACGTGGCTTATAAAATTTTATCTTTCCGCGTGGGGAACGACGGCGCGGCGTATTTGGGCTTGCGCGGTATTCCCGATCGTAACGCGGCGGAGCTCTTCCGCGGCAAAATCGTCGAGGGCGAACGCGAGGACGGTCCTACGCTTGACGAGGGACAATATTATATCGTGGATATTCTCGGTCTTTCGTGCGAAACGGAAGAGGGGGAAGTTCTCGGCACGGTAACGGATATAAATAACCTGTCCTCGGATATCTACACGATAGAAAAAGCAGGGAAAAAGATACTTTTCCCTGCCGTGAAAGGCGTCGTCGTGAAAGTCGATTTGAGCGCCAAAAAGCTCATCGTGAATAAGGCTATTTTCGACGAAATCGCCGTTTATTGATTGTTAAGGCAACACCTTACAAATAACGATAAAAGAACTTGCTACCGTTTTCGGGGATAAATGCGTTGCTTTTTCTTATAATAGTACACGCTATTATCTCAAAAAAGCGCCTTTTTCTCCCTCGAAAACGCTAACGCAATTTCTATTACAACATTGTGCGGTATTGCCTTAATTTTTCATCATAACGGAAAGCCGATCGAGTACGCTCGTTTTAGCAAGCGCAATCAAAGCGAGCACGGCGATCAGACAGTCGGCAGGCACGTAAATGCATTGATAGATAAAGGAATACACGAACGCGTTTGCGGTTGCCCACGCAGGGAAATCCACCCAAACTTGGTCTTGCAAAAAGAAAATCGTGCCCGATAACAGGTGAAAAACAAACCGCACGGCAAACACGCTCACACAGCCCAAGACGAGGGGTAACACACCCTTTTCCTTGCGTTTCATTTTACCGAACAAGCCCATCACCCCGACGCTTGCAAACGCGAGCAGATAATCGAGTAGGAAGGTCGCAGGCGATAGAATATAAGGATCTTCGATAAAATTCAAAAGCCCGTGAATAAGCCCGACGAGCAGTCCGTCGGCAACGCCGTAAACGTAGGCGTAGATAAGGATAGGCACGAAAGACGCGAGGGTGATCGAGCCGCCGTATTGCACGGGACTGAACTTGATAACGGCGAGCGTAAAGGACAGAGCCACGCACACGCCAGCAAAAGCCACGCGTTTGGAATCGAGCCGTTTTTTGCGGAGCGTACTAATGAGCAGTATGACGCCGAGGAGCACGAGCACCGCGCCTACGGAGATCCATTTGACGATTTCCGTCGTTTGCTCGGATACTTCGAGCAGGGAATAAAGAAACATAAAACTTACCTCCTTTCTCCGCCGCACGCGCTTTCCGAAAAAAGAAAACGCCACGCAAAATAATAATCAGCGTAGGCGCAAAGTACTTCTTTCGCACGGTTGCTTAAAAAAGCAACGGACGGTGAAAACGGTTATCAATCTCTCGCTCAGGTATTACCCTGCCGATTCCAATGGTATAATCTCAGCCTTTTACGGCACCCACGACGGATACTTTAATTTTTTAGTACTGTAATTATAATACAAACGCTGATAAAAGTCAAGCGAATGGAGGAAAAAATGCGACACGATTTTTACGCGTATATGGACAGAATGAAATATATCAAGCGTTGGCAGCTTATGCGCTCGGAACGCGAGGAGAACGTGATGGAGCACTCGTATAGCGTTACGGTTTTTGCGCACGCGCTTGCGGTGATTCATAACGAGGAGTTCGGCGGCAGAGCGGATATACTCAAAACGGTGCTCTATGCGACCTACCACGAAACGAGCGAGGTGATGACGGGGGATCTGCCCACGCCGATCAAATATTATAACCGTAGTATTCACGGCGCTTATAAGGAGCTGGAAAAGAGCGCGTGCGAGAAGATCGTGGCGACCTTGCCCGAAAAATTACGTGGCGAGATTGCGCCGTTCGTGCTTGCGGACGAGAATAGCGTGGAATATAAGCTCGTTAAGGCTGCGGATCGGTTGGCGGCTTATGTGAAATGCTTGGAAGAGCTACGTTCGGGCAACGGCGAGTTCGTGAAAGCGAAAAAGAGTATTGAAGAGGACTTGCACCGTCGAAATATGCCGGAAATCGAATACTTTTTCGAAAAATTCATTCCCTCGTTCAATCTTACGCTCGACGATCTGGAAGGATTTTAACGGCTTTCACCAAATTTTCAACAAACGATAAAATAGTTAACGAAATTAAAGTGTATAATAAGAAGTGTAGGACACGGAGGAATACTATATGAAAAAGATTTGGAAAGGCGTGATTACCCTCGCCCTTACCGCCGTTATGGCAACGGGCTTTGCCGCTTGCGGTGAAACGGAGGTTATCAACGCTTACGATATCGCTGTAAAAAACGGATTTACGGGCACGGAGGCGCAGTGGCTTGCCTCTCTCCAAGGTGCGAACGGTGAGGACGGCGACGATCTGAATATAAAAGAAGTGTACGAGGCGGCGAAAGAAGAGGGTTACACAGGTTCTTTCCTCGAATTTCTCAAAGAATACCTCTCGGTGGACGTAGCGGAAAATAACGACGTGGAAACGATCGCTAAAAACGTAACTTCCGTCGTGAGCGTGAATTGTGCGTTTACGGCGACGAAAACGTATCGCGTGAACACAATGTTCGGCGGTTACAGAACGGAAACGGTGGTAGAGGCGAGCGGTAGCGCGGGTAGCGGCGTGATTATCGACCTTGATAAAGAAAACGGCAACGCGCTCGTCGTTACCAACTACCACGTGCTGTATAGCTCGGATACGGATACGGAAAACGGTATTTCCGATTGTATTTATCTCTATCCTTACGGCGCGCGCAATTATTTCACTTCGGGCGCGAATACCAGCGGCGCACTATCCGATACTAACGGCGACGGTACGGCGGATAAAAACGATCAAGGGGATTTCGGCGGCGACGGTATCAAAGCGACCTTTATCGGCGGCGCGATGGATTACGACGTGGCGCTTTTGCAGATTTCGGGTAGTGAGTATTTGAAAGAGTGCGCGGCAACCGAGGCTACGCTTGGCAATTCCAATACGGTAACGGTTGGGGAAAAGGTGTACGCGATCGGCAATTCCAACGGTCAGGGTATTTCGGTAACGGCAGGCGTGGTTTCCGTGGAATCGGAAACGATCAGTATGTCGTCGCTGAAAAATTCGGCGCAGGCGGTGAGCTTTCGGGTGTTGCGTACGGACGCGGCGATCAATCACGGGAACTCGGGCGGTGCGTTGTTCAACGGGCACGGGGAACTGATCGGTATCACCAACGCCAAGAACGTGGAAGACGAAACGGATAATATGGGTTACGCCCTGCCGATTACGCAGGTGGGATATCTGATAGATAATATGCAGGCCAACGGCGGCGTTGTGCAACGCGCAATGCTCGGTATTACCACCGCAAAAACTTCGTCCGTGGCAAGCTTGGACGAACACGGCAAGCTCGTAATCACCGAGGAAAACACGGTGGCAAGCGTGGATAGTGGCGTGGCGGCGGACGGTAAATTAGAGGTGGGCGACGTGATTAAGTCGTTCACGAAAGACGGCGTAACGACGAAGATCACGCGGAATTTTTATCTCAACGATCTGCTGTTAACGGTGCGAAAGGGGGATACGATCACGCTCAAAGTATTCCGCGAGTTAGACGGTCAAGAGCACGACGTTACGATTTCGTTCGACAAGGATTCGTATTTCACGTTGTACGAATAAATAGGTTTATAAGAACGCGCCGAGCGGTTGAACGCCGTACGGCGCGTTTTGCTTGACATTTCAAAGAAATTTTAGTATACTGAAAGAAAGAAAAGAAAAAGTAGGGAGAAAGGAGTATGCGCACGGAAGAATTTATCGGTATTTTATCCGAAAGATCAAGCGGTGAGGGGTTATTTGCCTTGCGTGAGGGCGCGCCACTTGGGATAGACGCGGCAGGGGAAATAGTGCTTTCGCAAACGTGCGAACACCCTTTCACGGCTCGGCATACCTGCGTAACGGGCGCAAGGCGCTCTGCGTTTATCCGTCGGCTGATCGTGCATCTTTCCTGCCTCTACGAGAAATCGGAGGCAAACTTCCTCGTGCTTTCGCCACGTCAAGAATACGGCGAGCTGTTGCGTTTGAAAAACGCGGATATCACCGTGCCGTTCGTGCGGACGAACGCGGATGTGGAAAAGGCGAAAGCGTGCGTGCGCCAGCTTACCGAGGACTACGCGCGTGGCGCAGGCTATCCCAAGCTTTTCTTGGTTTTGGACGGCTTGGAGGAATTGCCCGAGTGTAATACAAACGGTGATTTGGAAGAATACCGCGCCTTTTTCGAGCTACTTGCAAGGCAGAAAAACGTGGAGATCATCAGCGGTGCGGAGCTTATGAAAAGCATTTTCAGCGGTAACCCAGGGGTGTTCGTAGGCGTGGGGAATTGCCTCGTTACCACTCGTGAGGAGGGTAGAGCGGACGTTACTTACGTGGGCGAGGATTCCTCTCTTTCGATGCCTACGGCAATGACCTTTCCCGATTCTCCCTCCGTTTTGGAATCGATCATCTATCTTAACGCTTTGCCCACGAAAAAGGGCGACGAGGACGCGTAATTTATGCAGGGAGATATATTTCGACAAATACCTGCCCCCTTGCTTTCGTGGTATAGAAAGCATAAACGCGACCTGCCTTGGCGGAACGATCCCACGCCCTATCATATATGGGTGTCGGAAATTATGCTCCAACAAACGCGCGTGGAGGCGGTGAAAGAATATTACGCGCGCTTTATCGCGGCGTTGCCTACGGTGGAGGACTTGGCGGCGTGCGAGGAAGAAAAGCTACTCAAATTATGGGAGGGCTTGGGCTATTACAGTCGCGTGCGGAATTTGCAAAAGGCGGCGAGAACGATCGTTTTCGAATACGACGGTCAATTTCCCGACGATATCAAAAGCCTAAAAAAGCTTTCGGGGATCGGCGACTACACGGCAGGCGCGATCGCTTCTATTGCCTTTGGAAAACGTACCGCGGCGGTGGACGGAAACGTGTTACGCGTGGTTTCAAGGCTCACCGAAAACCCCACCGTAATTTCCGATACCGCTTATCGCAAAAAGCTTGAAAGGGCGTTGTCGGCGGTGTATCCCGAGGAAGGAGCGGCTTGCTCGGAGTTCACGCAAAGCCTGTTCGAGCTCGGCGCGCTCGTTTGTAAGCCGCAATCGCCTGCCTGCGAGGTTTGTCCGTTGAATACCATTTGTAGGGCAAGAAAGCACGGCAGTCAAGCACGATTTCCCGTGTTGCCGGAAAAGAAAGCCAAGCGCGTGGAGGACGTGTTCGTGTTCTTCATTCAAACGCCCGAGGGGTTTTGTATTCGCAGAAGAGAAAGGGGCGTGCTCAAAGGTATGAACGAGTTTCCCTCGGAAATCGTCCACGGCGAAAGCGCGGAGAAAGTGTTAAACGGGTGGGGCGTGTACGCGTTCACCGAGAAGAAACGCAAAAATTTTACTCATATTTTCACGCATATCAAGTGGAATATCACCTGCGTTTGGGTGGAAACGGACGTCGCGCCGTTCGATACGTATACGCTAGACGAGATAGAGGAAAGCATTTCTATTCCCACGGCGTTTAAGCAATGTTTGCAAATATTTAATCAATAAGGAGATATAAAAAATGAAAGTTTTGCTTGTGAACGGTAGTTTACACGAAAAGGGTTGCACCTACACCGCGCTTTGCGAGGTGGCGAAAGCACTGAACGCGAACGGCGTAGAAACGGAGATTTTCCAGCTTTCGGGCAAGGAAATCGGTGGTTGCAAGGGTTGCTGGGCTTGTAAAAAAGCAGGAAAATGCGTATTCGACGACGTGGTGAACGAGTTCGTCGCGAAAGCGGAGGAATTCGACGGCTACGTGTTCGGCTCGCCCGTGTATTACGCGTCGGCGGCAGGTGCGTTCGTGTCCTTTATGGACAGAGTATTTTACAGCGGTGGCAAAAAGCTTGCGTATAAGCCTGCGGCGGCCGTGGTGAGTTGCAGAAGGGCGGGCGCGAGCACGACGTTCGACGTAATCAATAAATATTTCACGATCAATAATATGTTGATCGTCGGATCGAATTACTGGAACGAGGTACACGGCAACGCCGCGGAGGAAGTGTTGCAAGACGCGGAGGGCTTGCAGACGATGCGTATTTTGGGCAATAATATGGCGTGGTTGTTAAAATGCTTGCAGCTTGGCAAGGAGGCAGGTATCGCCCCCGAACGCGAAAGAAAAATAATGACGAATTTCATTCGGTAAATTAAAAGCCCCGTTCGGGGCTTTTAATTTTTTATACGTACGGGTGTTCGGCGCGAATTACGCAGGAGCAATCGGGATTTTCTTTGCGTATTTTTTCCGCGACCGCCTTTTCCGCATCGGTGGCAGGCATTTTACAATCGGGGGGCAAGAGTAGATCGAAAATAAGATTGATCTTCGTTTCCCCTTTCGTCATACGGAAATCGTGAATGGTAAAGCCTGCGTCAACCGCTTTTGCGGCGTTTTCCGAAAGGGCGCGCAATTCGTTGACGAGCGGATCGTTCACCACGAGGGGATCGAGATGTACCGTTACGATACAACCGAATTTTTCGTGTATATCCCGTTCGAGCTGGTCCACTTCCTCGTGCGCGATATTGATGTCCGAATCGGAGGGTACTTCCGCGTGAAAGGATACGATTTGCCGTCCCACGCCGTAGTCGTGCACCATAACGTCGTGTATGCCGACAATACGCGGATAATTTTTGGAAAATTCGTAAATGGACTTGATAAATTCGGGATCGGGCGGTGAGCCGAGCAAAAGATCGATCGTTTCTTTCGCCGCTTTTACGCCCGTAAAGAGAATAAACACCGCCACGAGTATACCTGCCCAGCCGTCGATCGCAACGCCGAAAAACTTGGCAACGACTGCGGAAAGGAGTACGAGCGAGGTCGCTACGCAATCGGAAAGGGAATCAAACGCCGCCGCTTTGAGCGCGGTGGAGCGTATTGTTTTGCCGATCTTGCGGTAGAAGAAAAACAGCCAAATCTTGATGAGTATTGCAACGCCGAGCAGGATCAGCGTGAGCGTGCCCACCGTCGGCAACACGGGATTGACGATTTTATCGATAGAGCTTTTGAGCAGTTCAAAGCCTACGAGGATAATCAGCATATCGACAATAAACCCCGACACGTATTCGAGTCTGCCGTGTCCGAGAGGGTGTTCTTTATCCACGGGCTTTGCGGCAAGCCGAAAGCCGATCAGCGCGACGAGGGCAGAGCCTGCGTCGGAGATATTGTTAAACGCGTCCGCAACGATCGCAACCGACGAGGCCAAAAGCCCCAAGGTCAGTTTGGTAGCAAAGAGTAGAATATTGAGGGCGATCCCCGTAAACCCAGCGAGCGAGGCG
>JAZNEZ010000168.1:0-2877 GCA_045588875.1 Candidatus Scatosoma sp.
GGGCGTAAGCTTTGTAAGATCAAGCGTTTCTTCCCCGTCCTTTTCCGTAAAGAGAATTTCACCGCTTTCAATCTCGCCGTTCTCTTCGAGTAAGCCTAAAATACTCATTGCGGAAACGCTCTTTCCCGAGCCACTTTCCCCCACGAGCGCGAGCGTTTTTCCCTCTTCCACCGAAAAGGAAACGCCGTTCACCGCGCGCAGTTTACCCTTGCGCGTTTGAAAAGCGACTTGCAGATCCTTGACTTGTAAAAGCGGCATATATCCCTCCTTATTTGCTTATGCTTTTGGGATCGAGCGCGTCGCGCAACGCGTCGCCTACGATATTGATACAAATCACCGCAAGCGACAAGAACACGGACGGAAACACCCATTGCCACCAATAATTTTGAATAACGGTGCTGTTATTACAACCGTTGAGCATATTTCCCCAAGTGGGTTGGGGCTGTTGCACGCCGAAACCCAAATAGGAGAGGGACGACTCCGTGAGCAGACAGCCTGCAAAATCGAGCGTCATACTCACCAAAATCACCGAAATTACGTTGGGCAGTACGTGTCGAAAGGCGATCGTCCGTTCTTTCACGCCGATCGCGCGCGCCGCCGTAACGAACTCTTTTTCTCGTTCGGCAAGCACCTGACCGCGTATCATACGCGCCAACCCCGTCCACGACAGCGCGCCTAAAATCAGCATAATGATAAAAATACGCGTCGTTTCCGTGATATCGTAATACTTGATAATCTGCGAAAGTAGCATTGCAAAGGGCAAAAAGGGTATAGAGGAGAATATTTCCGTAATACGCATAAGCAACACGTCCACCCAACCGCCGAAATACCCCGAAACACAGCCTACCACGATCGCAATCAACGAGGAAACGAGCACCGCCACCGCGCCGATCGTGAGCGTCATTTTACCCCCGTGCACGATACGCGCGAACACGTCCCGTCCCCGTCCGTCCGTGCCCATAATATACCCTTTCAATCCCACGCTTTGCACGAGCTTACCCTCGCTATCCACCGTGTAACTTTGTAGCGCCCCTGCAAACGCCTTTGCCGTTTTTCCGTCCGTTTGCAGATTGCATTGACCGTAGGCGCAGTGCCCCCAAGCGTAGGCGTTGCCAAAGTTTGTTACGCCTACGAAATGGCGCGTACCGCCGTCGATAGAAATAAAATATTCCCCCTCACGTAGGCTCGGCAATTCGTTTTCGCCGTTTTCAAATACGCCTGAAACGAACAGTTCGTGATCTTCCGTTAAAAACGCCGCGCATTTATTCGTCGTGGCAAGCGCTATTGCCCTTCTGCCCGAAAGATAGGTATTCGGCGTTTGATAAACTTCGCCCTCTTTCGTAGCGACGGAAGTGAAAATTTCTTCCGTGCCCGTAAAAATCTCGCCGTTTTGCAAAATCGCCACCGCCGCGGCGTTGGTAAACGCGAGCGTTTCCACCCCAGAAAGGTGCGCAAAATCAGATAAATTCCGCGCCGCGTTTTTATTCCCCCACGCGTACGCCCTGCCGTCCGTTTTGACGAGCGCAGAGGTCTGATAACCGCAAACGAGCGCTTTCACTTCCGTTGGCGATACGCCTGCGCGCAGTTCCTCGGGGGTAGTTTGGGCGTTGAGTACGCTGTCAAAGCCGTACTGACCGCAACTTTTATCCCCCCAACCGACAAGCGCGCCCGATTTGGTAATCGCAAGGATATGATCTTTCCCTGCCGCCACGTGCGTTGCGCCCTCCGTTTTCACTTCCTTGGGAATATTTTTCATATCCTGTTTATTCAACCGATTTTGACTATCCCCCCAAACGAACACCTCGCCCCCGTTCGAAAGCCCCACCGTAAAGCCGGAAAAGCCGTCGATCGTTTGCACGGAATTTTTCAATCCGTTTGGCACGGCGCGCATAGAATACACGGGCGCGACGTTTTGTTGCAGAGGATCGGTGTAATTCACGTCCATAGCCACGAACGCAGGCGCGATAAACACGAACAAAAACAGCGCGACGAGAAACACGAGCGCGACGACCGCCGTCTTTTTACGGAAAAACGCCTCGCGCAGGAGCTTGGACGGGCTTTCGATCTCCGCACCCTCCGTTTGAAAGGGTAGCTCCTTATTCCCCACGAAAAGCCGTTTGAACGCGTACCTGCCCCTATCCAACGCGCGTTTCAGTCCGTTTTTTTTCGGTGGCGTTTGATTTTCTTGCATAGGCGTACTCCTTTATTTATTCACACGGATACGGGGATCGACGAGCCCGTAAACAACGTCCACGAGCAAATTCCCCAAAAGCGCGAGCGCGATATAGAACATCTGCATAGCGAGGGCAATCTCGTTATCGTTTGCGGTCAGCGCTTCGAAATACACCTTGCCGATCCCGTTGATACCGAAAATATTTTCAATCATAATCGAGCCGGAGAATATCCCTATCAGCCAACCGATAATCAAGGTTACGACGGGCAAAAGCGCGTTTCGCCAAGCGTGCGTGCGCACCACCAGCCGTTCGCTTAAACCCTTTGCGCGCGCCGTACGAATACAATCCATATTGAGCGCCTCAATCATAGAGGCGCGCACGTAACGCGTCATACCGCCGAGCGAACAAAAGGTCATCACGATAAGGGGCAGGGCAAAATGCCAAAGCTTATCCAAAAAGGCGCGAAACCCCACGTAGTCCTTGCCAACCGACGTCATTCCCGACACGGGAAACAGATCGAGCTTGATCGCAAACAACCAAATAAATAAAATGGCGATAATGAACGCAGGCATACTGTATCCCACAATCGTGCCGACCTGCACCGCGGTATCCCGTTTACTCCCCCGTTTCACCGCACAAAACGCGCCGAGTGGCAACGTCATACCAAGCGACAACACGGTGGAAAGTAGGTTGAGAAAAAGGG
>JAZNEZ010000169.1:0-8616 GCA_045588875.1 Candidatus Scatosoma sp.
TTGAGGGGAGCGCTCGTAGCGTTCTTTATGTTGTTCCCGAGCACGGTATGGTTGGTAAAGATTATCAAATTATTGTTATAGCGCAGAAATTTTTTAAGAAAAGTAAAAAAAAAGAGTGAAAAACGCTTGACTTAATCGCTCGGTACGGTTATAATATTTTATGCTGTTGAGCGAGGGAAATCGTGATACGGCGTTACATATTGAGGCGTAGCGCAGCTTGGTAGCGCGTTTGGTTAGGGACCAAAAGGTCGTGGGTTCAAGTCCCGTCGCCTCAACCAAAAATAAGGCGTACCCTTTGGAGCACGCCGGATTTTTTATTTCGGCGACGGATCGCGCAAACCGCGTGTTCTCGTGGGTTCACGCGACGAGCGAGAAACGGCAGATACCCGTCGCCTCAACCCAAAAGATACGCAGAAAAGGATACAATTATTTAGCGTTGATAATTTATAAAAATCCGCAAAATTCTATTGACTTTTTTTGCCTTTATATTATATAATATTTTTAATAAAATGGAAAAACAAGGAGAAATAAAATGGCAAAAATTCTTATTTGCCCTAACAAATACGTTCAGGGCGCAGGAGAGATGAGCAAGCTTTCTAGCTACGCAAAGGCTTACGGCAAAAAAGCTCTTGTAATTATTACCGCTTCGGGTTACAAGAGAATTGGCGCAATTCTTGAAACAAGCTTTGATTCAAGTGAGGTTGGCGTAGTTTACGACTATTTCAACGGCGAATGCTCTTGGAATGAAATTAACAGACTTACCGAAGTTATGAAACAGAACGAGTGCGATATGGTTATCGGTATCGGCGGCGGTAAAATTCTTGACACCGCCAAGGCTGTTGCGTATGCAGGCAAGACGCCCGTTATCATTTGTCCTACTATCGCGTCTACTGATGCCCCCTGCTCCGCACTTTCAGTTGTATACACCGACGAGGGCGTATTTGAGGCGTATCATTGGCTTCCTGCCAACCCCAATATGGTTCTTATGGACACCTCTATCATTGCTCAGTCTCCCGCTCGTCTTACCGTTGCAGGTATTGGCGACGCTCTCGCTACCTACTACGAGGCGAGAGCCACCAAGGCAAAGGACGCAGGTACGTGCGCAGGCGGTAAAGTTACTTGCGCGGCGATGGCTCTTGCAGAGCTTTGTCTTGAAACTCTGCTTGAAGAGGGCGTAAAGGCGAAGCTTGCTCTTGAAACAGGCACTTGCACCGAGGCGGTTGAAAAGGTTATTGAAGCTAATACACTCCTCTCCGGCATCGGATTTGAATCCGGCGGACTTGCAGCCGCACACGCCATTCACAACGGTCTTACCGTTCTTCCCGAGTGCCATCATATGTACCATGGTGAGAAGGTTGCTTTCGGCGTTCTCACCCAGCTTATGCTTGAGAATGTTTCCACCGAGGAGCTTGACGAGATTGTTAACTTCTGCATCAAAGTAGGGCTTCCCGTAACGCTTGGCGAGCTAGGTGTTACCGAGATTACCGATGAGAAACTTTTTGCGGTGGCAAAGGCAGCTACTGTTTCTGGTGAAACCATTCATAATATGCCCTTTGAAATTACCGCGGAAAAGGTTGTTGCGGCTATGAAGGCCGCAGACGCTTACGGCAGATATCGCCTCGGTCTTTGATTGAAGAACAACGGAATTTATCGGTAAGGTTCAAATCCCGTAAGCCTCTTCTCAAATTTATAGCCTTTGTACAAAACTACGGCGTATCCATTCGGACACGCCGTAGTTTCACTTTCAGCAAAGACCTCCCACAATAAATAAACGTTACGAAAAACCCCCATTTTTCGTTTTGCCGTTAAAAACGTTTGACTTGTAAGGAGTTAGATAGTATAATAATACTACAAAAAACACAGTCATAAAAGGAGCAGTTATGAAAAAATTATGGAAAGCCCTGTTGGCAGGCATTTTATCGTTCGGTATGGTATTTTCGGTCAGCGCTTGTAACGACGGGAACACGATCTACGTAGACACCAACGCGTTTTTCGCGCCGTTTGAATACTACGAAGGCACGGAAATCAAAGGCGTTGACGTAGATATTATGAACAAAGTCGGTGAAAAGCTCGGCAAAAAAGTCAAGTTCGAGAACACCGATTTCGACGTGATTATCGACAACGTAGCAAGCGGCAAGAAGTACGATTGCGGCGCGGCAGGTATCACGATCACGGCGGAGCGCGCGGAAAAGGTTGCGTTTTCCAACCCTTACTATACTTCCGTGCAATACGTGATCTATAAAGCAACGGATACTTCTTTCGAAGTACAAACGGCGACGGACGGCACGGAGTGCGTGTTCTGGTCGCAGCTTATGAACAAAAAGATCGGCGTACAGCGCGATACGACGGGCGACCTTTTCGTGGATTACGAAATCGAAGAGGGCGAGCTCGTGGGCACGACGGGCGATTGCACGCCGTACGATAACGCACAGCTTGCCGTAGACGCAGTGGGCGCGAACAGAATCGACGTAGTGGTGGTGGATAAATTACCTGCGCAGTATATTTGCAATGCAAACGCAGACTACGTGTGCAAAGCGTTGTATTACGACGCAGATACGGCGACGGAAGAGCAGTACGCGATTTGCGTAACGAAAGGAAACACCGAGCTGCTCAATGCGATCAACGCAGTGCTTGGGGAGCTTGGTGAAAGCGGAATTAATGCGCTCGTTTCTAAGCATCTTGGTCTTGGCGATTGATAAGAAAGCAAAGAAACCGCAATAAAAACGCGGTTTCTTTTTTATAAGGAGTATTATGCTGTTTAACTTAAACGCGACGTTTTGGTCGAACTTAACGAAAATTTTTACGTCGGAAGAATATATGAATATGCTGTTCGAGGGGTTGGGCTGTACCTTACTCATTTCGTTCGGCGCGGCTTTGGTAGGCGTTTTGTTGGGGACTTTGGTGGCGATCGTCAAGATCGTGCCCTCCAAAAACCCCGTAATGAAAGTGCTTAACGTGATTTGTAACGTATATACCACCGTATTCCGCGGTACGCCTATGGCGCTCCAACTGTTCATTATGGCGTTCGTAGTCTTTGCAATACGCGGTTTTCCTATGGAGATCGTAGCCATTTTGGCGTTCGGTATTAACTCTGGCGCATACGTTTCGGAATCGATCAGAGCAGGTATTTTGTCGGTAGATATCGGTCAGACGGAGGCAGGCAGAGCGCTGGGCTTGCCGTATTCGAAAACGATCGTGAAGATCGTAATTCCGCAGGCGATCAAAAACGTGATTCCTGCGATCGGTAACGAGCTGATCGCGCTGATTAAAGAAACCTCGATCGTGTCAATGGTGGGCGGCTTGTACGATCTCACGCTCGTTGCGAAAATCTTGGGCGGCGGCGATAAGCTTGCAAGCTTTTTAGTCCCGATGACGGTGGTTGCGCTGTTCTATCTTGCGATCGTGTATTCGCTCACGTTCGTTATCAAACTAATTGAAAGGAGATTGAGAGCAAGTGATAAGCGTTAAAAACGTATATAAAAGTTTCGGCTCGCTGAACGTATTGAACGGCGTTTCGTTGGATATAAAACAAGGCGAAAAGGTAGTGATTATCGGTCCGTCGGGCTCAGGTAAGTCAACGCTTTTGCGCTGTATGAACTTGTTGGAGATTCCCGAAAAGGGGGAGGTGTGGTTGGACGATCGCTTACTCACCGCCGTCGATCCGTCTTTGCACGAGGGGCTGGAAACGAAACAGGCAAAAAAAGCCTTTGAAAAAGAATACGGTATCAATATCAACGAGGGTAGGGCAAAAATGGGAATGGTGTTTCAACACTTTAACCTGTTCAATAACCTTACCGTTATGGGGAATATGATCCTTGCGCCCGTAGAACTCAAATTAAAAAGTAAGGAACAAGCGATCAAAGAGGCAGAGGCGTTGCTGTCCCGTATCGGACTTTTGGATAAGAAAGACGTGTATCCTGCAACCCTTTCGGGTGGACAAAAACAGAGAATTGCGATTGCGAGAGCGTTGAATATGAACCCCAAAGCGCTACTGTTCGACGAGCCCACGTCGGCGTTAGATCCGGAAATGGTAGGGGAAGTACTCGATCTTATGAAAGACCTTGCCGACGACGGAATTACGATGGTAATCGTTACGCACGAAATGGGCTTTGCGCGCGAGATCGCAAACCGCGTTATTTTTATCGACGAGGGCGTTATCAAGGAAGAGAACACCCCCGAGGAATTTTTCTCTAATCCGAAAGATCCTCGCTTGCAAGAATTTTTACGAAAAGTATTATAAGGAAAAATAGTAAAACTTACGGCGTGCCCATTCGGGCACGCCGTAGTTTTGTAAATTAAAATTCTATTAAGCTTCCGTAGTCGATTCCGCGGTATTCGTCGGTTGTATTTCCGATGGATTCTTTTTCGGGCGAATCAAAAGGAAATCTATCACGATTGCCACGGCGTAAAGGGCAAGGGTGAAGTATAAAATACTTTGGAAATTGCCCGTTGCCTCGTGGATCAAACCGGAAATCTGGTTGCCCGTCAGCCCTGCCATAGCCCACGCGGAAAGTGCGATACCGTGAATAGAAGAGATATTACCCATACCGTACACGTCGGAAAGGAGGGTGGGCAAATTACTGAATCCGCCACCGTAGCCCAAATTAACGACGACGAGCAGAATAATACAAAGCACCATAAGATTATTCGAAATTGCACCCGTAGCCACGGCGATCGCCGTTATAACGAGTTCGCTGGCAAGAATAATCTTATAGATAGTGTTTCTGTCTTTCATACGATCGCCAAGCGCGGAGTAACCGATTCTACCTGCCGCGTTGAAAAATCCGGTTACCGTACCGAGCAAGGACGCGACGCTCACGAGCCCAACGATCTCGTAAATTTCCTTTTCACAATGAATCAAAGCAAGTCCTGCGGTGATATTGAGATAGAACACGAGCCAAATACCGATAAATTTAGGATCGGCGAAGATCTTAAAGCGACTGAAAAACTCTTTAACCGAAACGGGTTCGTGCGGTTCGTGCCACCCCTCGGGCTTTTTCAAAAGCAAATGTCCGCAGAACATCATAACGAACCATATCGAGCCGAGGATATATAACGTATATTCCACACCGACGGCACTATTCAAAGCGGTAATGATAGGCGCAAAAATCATTTTAGCCGCGCCGAAACCGGCAACGGCAAGCCCCGTAGCCAAGCCCTTATTATCCTTAAACCACAGCATAAGCGTCTTGACGGGGGAGAGATAACCGAGTCCAAGCCCAAAGCCCATAATCACGCCGTAACAACCGATAGTGAGGGGAACGCTTTGAAGACGTACGCCAAGTCCCGTGCCGATAACGCCGACGGCAAAACATACCGCCGCAATCGAGCTGGATTTGTGGATATTTCTTTCCACGAAGTTGCCGAGGAACGCCGCGCTCATACCCAAAAAGAAGATAGCGAGGGAGAACGCCCAGCCGAGCGCGCTTGCGCCTGCTACGCCCTCGAAAGCTGTTTCAATGCCAAAATACGACCAACAGTAAACCGTACCGATACTACAATGGAGTAAGAGAGCCGGAATTGCCGCGCGAAACCATTTGTTGTTCAAAAATTTCATTTTACGTACCTACTTTATATTTAATAATTTAACGCCTTGAATCATTATAGACCTTTCAAAAAAGTTTGTCAACTGTAAATAGGATAAAAATCGACAATATTTTCATAATTTTGGTGAAGGTAGGATAAACCAACCGACGAAAATATGAAAGAGAAACACCGCTTGTGTAAGCGGTGTTTTCGTATTCTTAAAATTCAAAACAGGGAATGGGTTTAAGCTTAAACTCGTTCAGTTTGTGCAGGCGGTCGATTTTCGCTTTCACCGCCTCGTCCTCGCAAACGCCCTCGCGGATATATCTGTCCAAAGCGGCGTAGGTAAATCCAAGATTATCCTCGTCCGTTTTCCCCGAAAGCCCGTCGGAGGGTACTTTTTCCACGAGGTTTTGCGGTAATCCGAGATATTTGCCTATTGCTTTCACCTCTTGTACTGTCAATTTCCCAAGGGGTGAAAAATCGCCTGCCGCGTCGCCGTAGCGCGTGGAATAACCCACCCAGTCCTCGGAAAGATTGCAGGTATTCGCCACTCGCCCGTTCATAGATTGCGAAAGGGCGTAGAGGGTTGCCATACGCACGCGCGGCGGCAAATTCACACGGCTTTGCCTACTGATTTCCACACCGCAATTTTCAAGAGAAGACAACACTCCGTCCACGGCAGACTTCACGTTGCAAACGTAATGGGGAATATCGAGAAATTCAACGAGCTGTTTGGAACAATCGATATCGCTTTGTTCGCCGTTGGGCATTAAGACGCCAATGACGCGGTCTTTTCCGAGCGCTTTCACACATAACGCGGCGACCACGCTCGAATCCTTACCGCCCGAAATCCCGACGACGGCGTTGCAGCCCTTGCCGTTTTCCTCAAACCAAGCTTTGATCCATTCCACGGCGCTTGCCGTAACCTTTTCCACGTCAAACATATCAAACTCCGAATAATAAATCTCCGTAGGTAGGGAAACACCAGTAATCGGCGGAAACGATATTTTCCAAACCGTCGGCTTTCTCACGCAATTTCGACATCAAGGTCAACACCTTGTCCTTGTAATAAACGCCCAAAGCGGTAACGTCTTTGATTTTTACCGCGCCGTCCAAAGCTTTTTCCAAAGCCTTTGCGTGCTTGTAAGCATCCGCAGAGAGCTTGGAAACCTTTTCGATCATTTCCTTTTCGTAGGTATAATCGATCGATTCGCACACCGCTTTCTTGGAAAGTAAGGTGTTGCAAAGGGTTTGGGAGTATTCGCTCACGGCAGGCAGAATGTCTTTCATAGCCATATCCACCATCGTCCGCCCCTCGATATTGATGAGCTTGCAATAACTTTCCATTAAAATTTCATAACGGGAACGTAACTCGCGCTCGGTAAACACTTTGTGTTCGGTAAACAACGCCACGTTCTTTTCCTTGACGAGATAGGGCAGGGCGTCGGGGGTAGTTTTAAGGTTGAGCAGTCCGCGCTTTTCCGCTTCTGCGAGCCACTTGTCGTCGTAGCCGTTGCCGTTGAAAATAATACGCTTGTGTTCTTTGATTACGCGTCGGATAAGATCGTGCAGAGCGACCTCGAAATCGCTCGCATTTCCGAGTTCGTCGGCAAACTGTTTCAATTCCTCCGCAACCGCAGTGTTGAGTACGGTGTTTGGATAGGACACGGAGGCAGAAGAGCCGAGCATACGGAACTCAAACTTGTTGCCCGTGAATGCAAAGGGGGAAGTACGGTTGCGATCGGTGGTATCCTTGGGGAATTTCGGCAGGGTATGCACGCCCACGCGCAGGAGTTCCTTTTCTTTCGCCCCGTACGCCTCGCCACGCTCAATCGCTTCGAGAATATCGGTGAGTTCGCTACCGAGGAAAATAGACACTACGGCAGGGGGAGCTTCGTAAGCGCCCAAACGGTGGTCGTTTCCTGCGGAGGCAACGGACGCGCGGAGTAGGTCTTGATAATCGTCGACTGCTTTCAAAACGGCGCAGAGGAAGAGTAAAAATTGCGCGTTCTCGTACGGCGTTTCCCCAGGCTCTAATAAATTCACGCCCGTGCTCGTAGAGATCGACCAGTTGTTGTGCTTACCGCTCCCGTTCACGCCCTTGAACGGCTTTTCGTGGAGCAGACACACGAGATTGTGTTGCTTGGCAAGCCGTTGCATAATTTCCATTGTCAGTTGATTGTGATCGGCGGCAATGTTCGCCGTTGCAAATATGGGCGCAAGCTCGTGCTGAGCAGGCGCGGCCTCGTTGTGCTCGGTTTTGGCAAGTACGCCCAATTTCCAAAGCTCCTCGTCGAGGTCTTTCATAAAGGCTTGCACGCGCGGTTTAAGCACGCCGAAATAATGATCTTCCATTTCCTGCCCCTTGGGCGGTTTCGCACCGAATAACGTGCGCCCCGTGTAGAGCAGGTCTTTGCGCTGATTAAATACGTCCTTGTCCACGAGGAAATATTCCTGTTCGGGCCCGACGGTAGTTTTCACCGAGGTTACGTCCTCGTTTCCGAATAATTTAAGAACGCGGAGTGCCTGACGGTTGATCGCCTCCATAGAACGCAGGAGGGGAGTTTTCTGATCGAGCGCGTCGCCTGCATACGAGCAGAACGCGGTGGGAATACATAACACGCCGTCTTTGATAAAGGCGTACGAGGTAGCGTCCCAAGCGGTGTAGCCGCGCGCCTCAAAGGTAGCGCGTAAGCCGCCCGAGGGGAAAGACGAGGCGTCGGGCTCGCCGCGAACGAGCTCCTTGCCCGAAAATTCCATAATCACTCTGCCACCGTCGGCAGGGGTGATAAAGCTGTCGTGCTTCTCCGCGGTAACGCCGGTCATGGGCTGAAACCAGTGGGTGTAGTGGGTAGCGCCCTTTTCCAGAGCCCAGCGCTTCATGGCGTTGGCAATTTCATTGGCGGTGGCCAGATCCAGAGAGGTGCCGTCGGAGATGCACTGCTTCCAGGTTTTATAGGATGCGGAGGACAGGCGTTCCTTCATGGCTTCCTCATTGAAAACCATGCTGCCAAACAAATCGGGAATTTTCTTGGTTGTATTCATAATGCAGCCTCCTGCCAGTCATTCTTTATGAAAAGATAATAC